>WTJP01000069.1:23257-26241 GCA_011526275.1 Candidatus Arcticimaribacter sp.
AGTCCAACATGGACCATTGCCCTCTATGCCACCGCCCTTTTCTTTTTGTTCTCTTTTGTGGGACAAGAAGTAACGGTAATCCAAGTGATTATCGACACCCTTGAACCTTTGAGTATCATTTTAGCTGTTTTGCTCTTTATCAAAGAAATTCCCGAACGCAAACGACAGTTTCAATACCAAGCTTGGTCGATTATCGACAGTGCTACCGGTTTAGAAAATAGCCAAGCGCGTATTATCGCCCTTGAAGATTTGTGTGATGACGGGATTTCACTGGAAGAGATCGATCTTGCTAAGGCCAAACTCAACGGGATAGAAATGAACGGAGTAAACCTCTCCAGTGCCAATTTAAGTGAGGCCCAGTTGGTCAATGCCGAATTGTTCTATGCCAACCTCAACAGTGTGAATTTAAGCCAAGCCAATTGCCCTGGAATTGTGCTTTACCGTTCCAATTTAGGCTTTGCCAATTTTACCAAAGCCAATTGTTCCAGCGGGAATTTTGCCAAAGCTAACCTGATGTTTGCTGACTTTAGTGAGGCGAATTTTAGTGGAGCCAATTTTGCAGAAGCCAACCTAAAAGGGGTGAATTTCAAAGGGGCCTATTTGAGCGGCGCTAATCTCAAAGGAGCTAATGTAATTTTAGAAGACTTAGAACAGGCGTATCTCGTGGGAACAATTATGCCCAACGGGGAAGTTCACCCTTAATCAATAACCCTTCTTGCTGTTGACCGTGTGCTGCAAGGCTTCGCCCTTTTGCACGGCAGTGGCGTTGTCAAGAATTTGTCCCACCCCTGCTTCAGGATTGGTAATGCTGGCAATATGTGGCGTGATTTGCACCTTGGGGTGCTCCCAAAACGGACTGTCTTTGGGCAGAGGTTCAGTTTCAAAAACATCTAAAAAGGCTCCAGAAAGATAGCCTTTGTCTAGCGCTTCTAAGATATCGGCTTCGACCTGCACGCCCCCCCGCGCGACATTAATTAAATAGGTAGGCGACTTTAACTGTTTAAACAAAGGCATGGACAATAACCCTTGCGTGGCGGGCGTAAAAGGAACGGTACACACCAAGACATTGCAGGCCGCTAAAAATGTAGGGAGTTCTCCCTCGACATAGGTTTTTATGTTGGGAAGTGCTTTACGGCTGGGGCTGTACCCCATAACTTCAAATCCCATCAACTGGAGTTTTTTGGCTGCATCGCTGCCCAAGGTCCCTAAGCCAAGGATCCCAATTTTTACCGCCCGTTCACAAACGGCATCGTGATCCCAAATTTTTTCTGCTCGGTCTTGGGTGTATTTATCCCATTGGCGTTGGTAGTGAAGAACCGCGAATAGAATGTAATTGCTCATGGAAAAAGAAAGCAAAGGATCAACGATTCGGCAAATGGGAACCTGCGGCAATAGCCCTTTGTCTTTCATGAGGTGATCTACACCTGCACCTAAAGAATAGTAGAGTTTCACCCCGGTAAATGGAGCCAAGCAGCCGGTGGGGTGATTCCACAATAAAAGGATATCGACGCTTTCGGGCTGCTCCACCTTTGGCCCAACTTCTAACTGAATTGCAGGCTGTTTTGCTTTAAATGCAGCAGTCCATTTGGTCACTTCCGCTTCTGGGGCAATGATAACCCATCGCAAGTTTTCGAGGCGCTTCAAAACTTCCTAGTTTAAATGTTGTTGCATAAAGGAAGCCGCAAAGGCCATTGATTGTTCCCGAGCGGTGGGATTTCCACCAATATCTACGCCTCGTTCAACACAAAACAGGAAGCCTAGCTTTTGCATCCATGCATTAGACATGGGCAGTTGCAGGTAATTCATCAATACGTCTCCGTCGTCGGTTAGGGTAAATAAACAATCTTTAAAACTGTAGCCATTTGGGTTGTGCACTACTGCGCTCTCGCTGTCATAGCCATGGTGCGCATCGGGATAAACGGTAATGTCAATAGTGGACTTTTCGGATAGTTTCTGCACTAGATTTTGACAGGGTTGTGCTGGGGTCCAGTTATCGGCCTCCCCAATTTGAATGTGCATGGGGGCGGTGGTAAAGTCGGTGTTTTCAGGATCGATAAAGCAGGGCGGATACATGGCCAAGTGAGCCGCAAATGCATGTTCTTTGGTGATGGCGTTTTTCACGGGCATCCAGCCAGAGAAAAGACTCACTCCTCCTCCCAAACTCCAACCGGTAATGGCGACTTTTTGGGCATTGACGTTGGGGTGTTTAGACAAAGCTTCAAGCGCGCGATAGGCGTCTAAAATAATCCCCGCAATGGTCACTTGATCTTGAGAACCCACGGTGGAAGTAATCCCTCGGCTTTTAAAACTGTTCAATTCAAAAGTAGCGAAACCTAAATCGCGGTACATTTTTAGGTAGTCGCGGTGGTGTTCGCGCCAACCCAAACTTCCTGCTACCCCAAGAATAACCGGATACTTTTTTTGTGGATTTAAGGAATCGACGGGTAGGGTGAGCTGACCGTAGACTGTTTGTTTTTCTTGTTCGTCTAAATGAAGAATAATATCGCTTAGAGAAAAGGGATTCGCACTTTCAAAAGTGATTTTTTCTTGCGTGAATTGAGCTGAAACTGTACCGAAAACAATACAGCATAAAAAGAGATGAATGGATCGCATAGTGATAGAAAAGGAAAAGGTACTCAATTCTTCCTTGAACAGCAAAAGCGATAATTACTTTAAAAGGAGGGCTGCTATAATTTGACTTATCTTCACGATCAAATGGAAAAAGGAGCTGTTCTTTATCGCGGGAAACGCTACCAACTGTGGCGGATTTGGGATGCATCGCTTCCTCTGGTGTTGTTCGTTCTTCTAAACCCTTCGGTGGGAGATGCAACACAAGACGATCCAACCCTTCGGCGGTTAGTGTACTTTGCTAAGAAATTTGGTTTTGGGGGATTCTATGTGGGCAATCTATACGCCGAGATCACCCCCTATCCTAAAACCCTCTATCAAAAACACCCGAAAAGAGAAAAGAAAAACCTTACCCA
>WTJP01000069.1:26341-30367 GCA_011526275.1 Candidatus Arcticimaribacter sp.
GAGGCTTTGCTGGAAGCCAACCATAAAATTGCGTCCACTTGTTCTTGCACTTCGGCGAAGCGTTTCATGGGAACATTGGCTTTGAGTTTATCTGGAATCCCTGCAGCTACTTTTTCAATTGCTACAGGATCGAAAAGCGGTGTTACCGTAAAAACTGGACAAAGTGCGTTGATGCGAATGTTCTTCTTCCCGTATTCCATGGCGGCTGTTTTGGTCATCCCCACCACGGCGTGTTTACTGGCCGAATAGGCCACCGCATTGGGCAATCCCTTTAAACCAGCAATAGAGGCTGTGTTGATGATTACCCCATGCCCTTGTGCTAACATAAGAGGAAGTTGGGCTTTCATCCCGTAAAACACCCCTGAAGTATTGATTTTGAGTACCTGCTCAAAATCATCGACCGGATAATCGTGGGTACGGGCAGTAGTGCCGGGTACTCCTGCATTGTTAATGGCAATATCGAGACGGTTGTACTTGCTTTTAATTTGATCTATTAATGCTTTGACCGCATTGTAATCACTCACATCGCAAGCCATAAACTCCGCTTTACCTTGTGTTTTGCGAATGGCTTCGACCGTTGCTTCTCCTCCTTTGGGGTTACGGTCTGAAACGATTACTTGGGCTCCTTGTTCGGCAAAAGCTAGAGCCGCTGCAGCGCCAATCCCCGAGGCTGCCCCGGTGATCAATACAATCTTGTTTTGGTATTCCATGAGGTTAAATTAAGCTTTCCCTACAGAAAAAAAGCTATTTAAATGAATTTCATTACCTTGAAGTAAAATTAATTGTATGCGCCCCATCATTTTTTTCTTTTTCCTTGCTTCCTTGTTTGCCTTTAGTCAGCCCACCGATATTGAGAAAAGAGTGGAGCGCGGCACGGAACTCTTCCGCTCAACTTTAATTGAATACTTTATTCATCCCGATCAACTGGACAAGCGCAACTGGAAATTCTGTGAGCAGCTCATTCGCCATTTGGTGGAAAAAAGAGAAGACGATTTTATCGATATACGCATTGAACGGGCTTTTCTACGTTCCGAAGACACCCATATTTTTCGGCCCATCTTTATTTACGCCGACGGGCAGCGCTACCCCATGCCTGCCTTTAAAATTATGCAGTGAAGCCTAATTTCCAATAGTTTGCTTGCGCTTGATTTTCCATTTCCCAATGCCTTTTCCGCTTAAAACCCGCTCTGCTTCTGCCGAAAAAGCGTCGTGATTGTGTGGAGGTAGCGGACTATTAAAAAGTGCTGCACAGAAAAAGCCTAGATTCTCGCCATAGTAAAAATCAAAGTTGGCTTCATTTTCCTCTACAGTGAAGTTATCTAAGCGAACTAGGTCGTCTCCTATCGTATAATTGCGGTTTTGCAATTGGTAGGTGGTGTTGAGGGTATAGCGCTTTAGACTGTCGTTGTGCGTAACTTCAAACAACACCCGGGCAGTGGAACCGTCGATAATTTCAACATAATCGACATCGCACAAGAAAGCTGAGGTGGTTTCTTTTTTGCACCCAATACAACACAACAGACTCACCAGAACGAGTAAAGCTCCTTTTTTCATCTATCTATAGTTAGATAGCAAAAGTATCTCGCTTTTAGGGGAGTACCAAAATTCTATCCTCAAAATAATGGGTGACTTTTATGGATTTCAATTCGTTTATTTTTATTTAAAATAAATCTAAATAAACTTGTGAGCGAATTCTTCCTAACCTATCTTTGTGGCCTTATTTGAAATCAATCCAAATAAAGATAAATGAAAAACCAGCTGTTTTCCCTTTTGTTCATCGCCTTAAATTTCACAGGTTTAATCTATGCTCAAGAGCAGCAAGAAGCCGTTAAGGACAGTATTCAAAATTTAGATGAAGTCATCATCAAAGCGAATACAATCTTGGGGAATAAATATGTCGCTCAAAATCGTACAGGTGCTTCTTATTATTTGTCGTCTGAAGAACTTCAGGCTTTTAATTATATCGACATCAACCGCGCCTTAAAATCGGTTCCTGGAGTAAATCTTTATGAAGAAGATGGATTTGGTTTACGTCCCAACATCAGTTTACGTGGAACTTCGCCACAACGCAGTTCAAAAATCACTTTAATGGAAGATGGGGTGCTAATTGCTCCAGCTCCCTACAGCTCTCCCGCAGCCTATTATTTCCCTTCGGTAGCCCGTATGCAAGCGATAGAAATCCTCAAAGGGAGTAGTCAAGTTCAATATGGCCCCTTTACCACGGGAGGTGTAATCAATTTAGTTTCCACGGCGGTCCCCGAGGAATTGTCGGGAAGATTCCAATCTTCCTACGGTAGCTTTAACAGCAGTCAATTGTACAGTAGCGTGGGACAAACCAATAAGAATTTCGGGTATTTGGTAGAATATATGCAACTTGGTTCCGATGGGTTTAAACAACTTGAGAACGAGGGAAATACTGGCTTTGACATCAACGATCTAATGGGAAAAATTCGTTGGCAAAGCGATGCGGATGCTGCGCTTCCTCAATCGCTAGAGTTGAAATACCACTATTATGACGAAAAATCAAACGAGACCTATTTAGGGCTGACGGAAAATGATTTTGAAAACACCCCCTTCTTCCGCTATGCTGCTTCTCAAGAAGACGTTATGGATGCCGAGCAGCAACAATATATGCTAACGCACATCTTGAATTTTACGTCCAACCTTAAAATAGTCACCAATGCCTACCACAACCAATTCAAACGCAATTGGTATAAACTTGGTGCAGTAAGTTTTGAAGACGATAAACTAGGTTTAGCTACGGTTGTTTCTTCCCCTGAAGATTTCTCAAACCACATGGCTCTATTGCGTGGAGAGACTGATGCTGCTTCTGATGCACTTTGGGTAAAAGCCAATAACCGAGTTTACACGGCTAAAGGCGTACAAACTAAAATAGACTATCATTGGTATGGTGCCAATGGTGCATTCCACGATTTAGAAGTGGGGATGCGTTATCACTATGACGAGGAAGATCGCTTTCAATGGGAAGACGGCTATGGTATCGAGAATGGCGATATGCGCATGACTAGCGCAGGAGCAAAAGGTGCGAAAGGTAACCGCATTTCAAGTGCAAGCGCATTTGCTGCTTATGCTCTGTATAAATTCAAATACAACGGCTGGACACTCACGCCGGGGGTGCGTGTTGAGTCAATTGAGCTTGGCCGTGAAGATTTCGGGAAAACCGACCCCAATAGAACAGGGAGTGACCTTGCTACCCGCGAAAATGCTATAACAGCAGTTATCCCAGGCGTTGGATTCAATTATACCTTCACCAACCGTTTCTCGCTCTTTGGAGGTATCCACAAAGGTTTTTCACCTCCGGGAAGCGCAGCAGGCGAAAAGGCAGAAGAAAGTTTGAACCTAGAGTTGGGCTCGCGCTTTGCCGTGGGACAAAACCTCAACGGAGAAGTCATTGGTTTCTTTAACAACTACACCAATTTATTGGGAAGCGATTTAGCTGCCTCGGGAGGAACAGGGACCCTCGATCCGTTTAATGCCGGTGCAGTTCACGTGAGCGGTGCCGAACTATTGTTCAACTACAACCCTTCTGCTCCTAATCATGCACTTCAATTTCCTTTGAGTTTCACCTACACCTATACCAACGCCATCTTCCAGAGTAGCTTTGGTAGTAGTCAAGACATTTGGGGAACGGTGGCTAAAGGAGACCGAGTGCCTTATATCACGCCGCACCAGTGGACACTAACCAGCAGCATGGAACACCAAAAATTCCGCTTCAACCTAAGCCTTCGTTACAACGGTGCTTTTGGTACCCAAGCAGGAAATGGGAATACGGCTGCAACCCTTGAAGTAGAGGATAATTTATTGGTGGATTTTTCTGCGCAATGGAATTTGACCCAAAAAATTAGCTTAACCGCTCAAGTAGTAAACCTATTTGATGCTACTTATGTCGCTTCGCGTGCTCCTGCTGGTTTACGTCCAGGGCATCCTTTTGGAGTGTATGGAGGAATGCGTTTTCAGCTGTAGGAACTACTATTGCTTTAAAAAGAAGTAATAGACCATTCCAAC
>WTJP01000042.1:0-2206 GCA_011526275.1 Candidatus Arcticimaribacter sp.
CCGCAGCGACCTTCACTTTTGAAAATGAAGTATTGTCCTTTACTTTTTCCAACAAGGGGGGGCAAATGCTGAAAGCTCATTTAAAGGGATATACCAATTACCTTGGGGAGCCGCTCAATTTGGTGGCAGATAACCAAAACATCAACTTCCGTTTTACCACCTTAGATGGAAGAACCCTCAACACGGCAGACCTCTATTTTACTGCTGAAGAAAAACAAGAGCAAGGACAAAAGGTACTTTGGCTAAAAGCAGCGCTTAACCCCGCGCAGTACATCGCCTTTCGTTATGCCCTAGACGAAAATGATTTTATGCTCGATTTCGCTATTCGTTCTCAAGGCCTGCAAGCGATCATCAACCAAAACATCCCACAAGAATTTGGCTGGGAGTTACAAGCCTTCCGCAATTCGAGAAGTATAGAATATGAAAATCGCTACACCGAACTGGTTTATGGTTATGAAGATGAAAAAGTAAATGAACTATCCATCGCCGGAGAAGATGAAGAGGTGATTGATGAAGTACAGTGGATTGGTTATAAGCAGCACTTTTTTAATTCTATTTTAATTCCAGCGCAGTCTTTAAAACAAGTCGCTTTAACTTCTAAAAGTTTGGTGGATGACGAAGCATTAGAACAAAAATTCACCAAGAAATACAGCAGTGCTTTTACGTTGCAAAGTCAAGGAGAACTCAACCACGGCTTCCGTTGGTATTTCGGTCCATCAGAATACAAGACCTTGGCACAATATGAGTTAGGGATAGAGAAGAACATCAACTTTGGTTGGGGGATTTTTGGATGGATCAACAAATCGGTCTTTATTCCGTTGTTTGGTTTCCTTAGTTCCTTCTTACCGTTTGGGTTTGCGATCATCATCATGACCATCATTGTACGTTTGGCGATGTCTCCTGTTACCTATCGTTCTTATGTTTCGCAAATCAAGATGAAGGTGCTCAAGCCAGAAGTGGATGAAATCACCAAGAAGTACAAAGACGATGCGGTAAAGCGTCAGCAAGAAACCATGGCGTTGTACAATAAAGCCGGAGCTAACCCCATGTCGGGTTGTTTGCCTGCTTTGCTACAATTGCCCGTGTTCTACGCCTTGTTCAGTTTCTTCCCAGTTGCTTTTGCCTTACGCCAAAAAAGCTTCTTGTGGGCAGATGATTTATCGTCTTATGATTCGGTTTATGAGCTGCCTTTTAACATTCCGTTTTACGGTGACCATATCAGTCTTTTCCCGATCTTGGCGTCTGTAGCCATCTTCTTTTACACCATGATGACCATGGGACAGCAGCAGGCACCTCAGCAGCCCGGTATGCCCAACATGAAATTCATCATGTACCTTATGCCTTTGATGATGTTGTTTTTCTTTAACAACTACGCCAGTGGATTGAGTTTGTACTATTTTGTTTCCAACCTTCTTACCATAGTATTGATGTTGGTCATCAAGAACTTTGTCATTAGCGAGGAAAAGATTTTTGCACAAATCGAGGAAAACAAGAAGAAGCCTAAAAAGGCCGGAGGGTTCACAGCACGTCTTCAAAAAGCGATGGAAGAGGCGGAGAAACAACAACGCGCCAACCAAAAACGCAAGCGCTAGTCCTTCGCTATTTACTGCCTAACTGAAAAAGTACTACATTTGTTGTACTAATTACGTACAAATAGAGGTGTTATGTTAATCATCAGTAGCGGAGAATTCCGTCAAAATCAAAAAGCCTACTTCGATAAAGTAGATGAAGGTCAGCATGTTATTGTACAAAGGGGGAAAGACAAAGCTTATGTTTTAACTCCTGTAAAGGAAAACGACCTTTACCTCAATGAGGAGATGATTCAAAAACTCAATACGAGTCTAAGGGAGGCGGAAGAAGGAAATTCCTTAAAGGTTTCTAATGCGGAAGAAATAAGTCAATTACTTGATTCTTTCCGTTGAAGATGCTATTGTAACGGTTTATGTGTTGAGTGCTTATTCTCATTATGACGAAAAGTAATTTTTGATAGGCAGCACTTAAAAAAGAAATAGAAAATTGCAGATGAAAAAAACAGTCGTTGTTGGACTTTCGGGGGGAGTAGATTCTAGTGTGGCAGCCTATCTTCTAAAAGAACAAGGCTATGAGGTCATTGGGCTGTTTATGAAAAATTGGCACGACGAAAGCGTGACTATTTCAGCAGAATGTCCTTGGTTGGAAGACAGCAATGATGCGCTAATCGTTGCAG
>WTJP01000042.1:2306-8351 GCA_011526275.1 Candidatus Arcticimaribacter sp.
ATTTCAGCAGAATGTCCTTGGTTGGAAGACAGCAATGATGCGCTAATCGTTGCAGAAAAATTAGGGATTCCTTTTCAAACGGTTGATTTAAGCGAGCAATACAAAGCCCGTATTGTCGATTATATGTTCGAGGAATACAAAAACGGGCGTACGCCTAATCCAGATGTTTTGTGTAATCGCGAGATTAAATTTGACGTCTTTCTCGATATTGCTTTAAGTCTAGGTGCCGACTATGTCGCTACAGGACACTACTGCCAGCGCAGTACCAGCACAAAGGAGGGGGGAGAAATTCATCATTTGCTCGCCGGAGCAGATCCCAACAAAGATCAATCTTACTTTTTATGTCAGCTCACCCAAGCGCAATTGGCCAAAGTACTTTTTCCTATTGGGCATTTACAGAAAGCTGAAGTGCGAAAAATTGCAGCTGCGCAGGATCTCGTTACCGCAGAAAAGAAAGATTCTCAAGGCTTGTGTTTTATTGGAAAGGTGCGTTTACCCGACTTTTTACAACAACAACTCGCCCCTAAAAAAGGAGCAATTGTTGAGGTGCCTGCTAGCTTTTCGGCCTATGAAGAGCCCCCGACTACCTTTGACAATCAACAGCAAATGTTGGCCTACCACAGCGGGAAAATACACTATACCCCATCTGATGGGGCAGTGGTAGGGGAGCACCAAGGTGCCCATTATTTTACCAAAGGCCAACGCAAAGGTCTAGGTGTGGGAGGCACAGTAGAACCGCTCTTCGTTATTGCGACCGATGTAAACGAGAATGTGATTTACACCGGACAAGGAAAAGATCATCCTGGACTCTACCGCCGCGGTTTAATGGTTCAACCAAACGATATTCATTGGGTGCGTGAGGATTTACGTATGGAAATTGGTGAAACCCTAGAAGTAGACGCGCGTATTCGTTACCGTCAACCCTTAGAAAAGGCAACCCTTTATCGAGAAAAGGAAGGTTTGTTTGTGCTCTTCGACCACCCACAATCGGCTATAGCAGAAGGGCAATTTGTCGCTTGGCACTCGGGGGAGGAACTGTTGGGTTCCGGGGTTATTTCCTAAGCCTCTACGGTTGTATTTTCTGACAAAATAGAAGCGTCTAACTCAACTTGGTTGCGCAAGATGTCCTCAAAGTTTTCCCGTTCGCGAATCGTATGTGCTTCGCCATTGATCCACAGCACTTCTGCAGGGCGATAACGAGAATTGTAATTGCTTGCCATGGTGTTGCAATAAGCGCCAGCATTGTGAAACGCTAAATAATCTCCCTCACTGATTTCTGCTATCTTGCGATTGCTTCCAAACGTATCGGTCTCGCAAATGTATCCTACAACAGAGTAAAAACGCTCGCGACCTTCTGGATTGCTGATGTTAACAATCTCGTGGTGTGAACCATAAAGCATCGGGCGAATGAGGTGGTTGAATCCACTGTCTACTTGAGCGAAAACCGTTGAGGTGGTTTGTTTCACCACATTCACTTTGGTCAAGAAATAGCCGGCTTCACTCACCAAGAACTTTCCAGGTTCAAAAGCCAGGGTAAGTTGGCGTCCATATTCCGTACAAAATGCATTGAATTTAGCGGTGAGTTTTTCTCCTAGTTCCTCAATATTGGTTTCAATATCGCCCACTTTATAGGGTACTTTAAAACCAGAGCCGAAATCGATGAACTCTAAGTCGCGGAACTTCTTGGCCGTTTCAAATAAGATTTCAGTCGCGTGCAAGAAAACGTCAATATCGAGTATGTCACTACCCGTGTGCATATGAATACCGTTAATGCGCATTTGAGTGTTTTCTGTAATGCGGAGTAAGTGCGGAATTTGGTGGATGGAAATCCCGAATTTTGAGTCGATATGTCCTACAGATATATTGCTGTTTCCCCCTGCCATTACGTGCGGGTTGATGCGGATACATACAGGAACATCGGGGTATTTACTTCCAAATTGTTCTAAGATGGAGAGGTTGTCAATATTGATTTGAACCCCCATTTTAGCGACAGCTTCGATTTCGCTTAAGGAAACCCCATTGGGTGTAAAAATGATGGTGGACGGATCAAAACCAGCTTTGAGGCCCAATTGCACCTCTTGGATGGAAACGGTGTCTAGACCAGCGCCTAACCCTTGGATATATTTTAATATAGAAATGTTATTCAACGCTTTTGTTGCATAGTGGAGGCGCAATTGCTCCACTCCACGGAATGCATTGGTCAATCGTTGGTATTGACTTTTAATCTTAGCGGCATCATACACATATACAGGGCCATTTGCTTTTTTCGCTATGTTGGCTAAATCGACATGATTCATTTTCTAAATTTTTTCAAAAATAGCTTTAAAAAGGATATAAAATAGTAGGGGTAGATGTTTAATTTAAAAATATCATAAAATGTT
Source organism: Candidatus Arcticimaribacter sp. (assembly GCA_011526275.1). GTDB lineage: Bacteria > Bacteroidota > Bacteroidia > Flavobacteriales > Flavobacteriaceae > Arcticimaribacter. The sequence continues at coordinate 4,688 of WTJP01000042.1, forward strand.
TCAAATAAAACAAAAGCTTTTTCCTTAGAGCTAGTACAAGCATCATTCTTTTTATATTTTTGTGCAACGAAAACGACCAATATGAATTTACACGAATATCAAGGAAAAGAAATCCTCGCCAGCTTTGGTGTAGGGATTCAGCGCGGCATCGTGGCACAAACTGCCGACGAAGCTGTTACAGCAGCAAAAAGTCTCACCGAAACAACCGGAACCGGATGGCATGTGATCAAAGCACAAATCCATGCCGGTGGACGTGGAAAAGGGGGCGGAGTAAAACTGGCCAAAAACCTTGACGAAGTAAAGAGCATTGCCGATCAAATTATCGGGATGCAATTGGTAACCCCACAAACACCTCCCACAGGAAAACCCGTGCACCAAGTTTTGGTTGCAGAAGATGTTTATTATCCTGGGGAAAGTGAGCCAAGTGAATTTTATGTTTCGGTTTTATTGAACCGTTCTACAGGGAGAAACATGATTATGTACTCTACTGAAGGGGGAATGGATATTGAAACTGTAGCGGAAGAAACACCGCACTTGATTTTTACAGAAGAAATCGATCCTGCTGTGGGAATGCAAGGTTTCCAAGCCCGAAAAGTAGCTTTCAATTTAGGCTTAAGTGGGAAAGCATTCAAGGAAATGACCAAATTCATCATAGCCTTATACACGGCTTATGTGGAGTCAGATTCTTCTTTGTTTGAGATTAACCCTGTGTTAAAAACATCAGACGATCGCATTATTGCAGTCGATGCTAAAGTTACTTTAGATGACAATGCATTGTATCGTCACCAAGACTATGCAGCCTTGCGCGACAAACGTGAAGAAAACCCTATTGAAGTTGAAGCTGGCGAAGTTGGTTTGAACTATGTGGATCTTGACGGAAACGTAGGTTGTATGGTAAACGGAGCTGGTTTAGCCATGGCAACCATGGACTTGATCAAGCAAGCGGGTGGCTCTCCTGCGAACTTCCTCGATGTTGGAGGAACAGCCGATGCTGCTCGTGTGGAAACCGCTTTCCGTATCATCTTAAAAGACCCAGGCGTAGAAGCTATCTTGGTCAATATCTTTGGAGGAATTGTACGTTGCGACCGTGTAGCACAAGGAATTGTTGATGCCTACAAGAACATGGGCGATGCAATCAAAGTGCCGATCATTGTTCGTTTACAAGGAACCAATGCCGATATCGCTAAAGAATTGATCGACAGCTCTGGACTCAATGTACTTTCAGCTACAGCCTTCCAAGAAGCGGCTGATAAAGTACAAGAAGCCATCGGATAAGACAACTTGACATCATTTTTCGCTTTTTAACTGCCAATATGACATTTAATTTCTAATGGTATAACCTTTGACTAATTCAAAGCGTATAACCTTTAAAAATTTTTGTTATGAGTTTAGTTCAATTTAGACACCGTCCATTAGCCACCTCTATCTTTGATGAGTTTTTCAATACGGATTGGTTCCCTGCACCAAGGTACAATAGTCCTGTTCCTGCAGTGAACATTCAAGAAGGAGAGCAGGCATTTATTTTAGAATTGGCGGTGCCAGGAAAATCAAAAAATGACTTTGAGATCGAGTTGGATCAAGATGTACTTTCAATCGCTGCCGAAGCAGCCAATGTGGAGAATGAACCAACCAACACCTTCAGCCGTAAAGAGTTTAACTACAGCGCATTTAAACGCGCCTTTACCCTCCCTGATTCGGTTGACCCATCAAAAATAAAAGCAAAATACATCCATGGGATTCTACGTGTAGAGTTACCCAAACGAGAAGAGGCCTTGCCTCAACCTTCAAAAAGAATTGCTATTGAATAAAGGATTAATTATTTGTTTTTGTTGGAAATCGGCTCCGCAAGGAGCCGATTTTTTATTTTAAAACAATTTTCTTAATCAAATACGCCAAGGAGTCGGGTTTAGAGAAGTTGGGGGTGTGACTACTGGCCAAGCTGAAATGCTTTTTCACCTTGCCTTCATACATAGCGCGTTGCACACCAATGGGAATGGCTTTGTCTTCTGTACACTCGATATAATATTTAGGGATTTGTCCGAAGTTTTCCTCGCTTACTTCCAGTTCATAACTCAAAGGAGCGCTGGGTTCGGGTACGATGTAGCCTTTTGCGGCATCAAAGCTTTCCAGCGGAATATCGTGTGCAAAGGCGTTGTGCATCTCACTTTCGGTCACTAAGGCATAGCTTTTATCGTCGGAAAGATAAAATGCTCTACTGCTTTGGAGCCTTCCACTCCCTGTACCGCACTAAAAAAGGAGGTACCATTAGGCACTAAAAAAGCGGTGAGGTAAATCAGTTTTTTTACTTTTTCCGGCCGTAATTCGGCTACACGACTAATGGTAATCCCGTTAAAGCTGTGGCCAACCAACACCACTTTTTCGTTTTGCTCGTCGATGATATCGAGCAAGTGGTTGACGTAATTTTCCATTAAAATCTCGTTGGGAGGTGTAGGGTCTTGCCCATGGCCGGGGAGGTCCGGCGTTATTAAGGTTAAAGCGTCATCGGCTAAATGCTTCACCGTTGCTTCCCATTGCCAAGCTCCCAACCAAGCCGAATGGACTAGGATAACGGGGGTTTTTACTGTGGTGGTGGGTGTTTCTTTGGTGTTTTTTCACTTACATGCATTGGCCAAAAAAGCCACAAAAAGAAGTGAAACAAGAACAATACTAAAGGTTTTTTTCATGATATAAGGATTTAAGGTTACTGCAATGTAGGCATTTTAAAACAAATCAGAATTGTGTACATTTATTCAAAGCTTATGATTATGTGGAATACACGATTTTTTGGACCTCTTTTTGCCTTTTTCTTTTGTCTAGTACTAAGCGCGCAAAACCGTCAACTGCCTGTGGATACCTTGGTGGTGACCAACCATAAAACCACCATCAAAGGAAATGCGGTGAGTTACCGCGCCGAGACAGGGACGCAGCCTGTTTGGAACGATAAAGGGCAGCCCATTGCCTCCTTGTTCTATACCTATTACAGCCGAACCAATGTCAATAATGGAAGTCAGCGTCCCCTGATTTTTAGTTTTAACGGCGGACCCGGCTCAGCTTCGGTCTGGATGCACGTGGCCTATACTGGCCCTAGGGTTTTAAAAATAGATGATGAAGGTTACCCGGTTCAGCCGTATGGTTTTGAATCCAATCCCTACTCCATTTTAGACGTAGCGGATATCGTGTATATCAATCCCGTTAATACCGGTTATTCCCGTATGGTGGAAGTCGATGGGAAACTTCCCGACCGCAAACAGTTCTTTGGCATCAATGCCGACATTAAATACTTAGCCGAATGGATGACGACCTTTGTGAGTAGAAAGCAGCGTTGGGAGTCGCCCAAATACCTCATTGGGGAAAGCTATGGCGGTACCCGGGTGATGGGACTTTCTTTGGCTTTACAAAACCAACAGTGGATGTACCTCAATGGGGTAATCATGGTTTCCCCGGCCGACTATAAAACTTTGCGTACAGGCGGACCGGTTTCATCGGCCTTGAACTTACCGTACTTTACAGCTGCAGCTTGGTACCACAAGCAATTACCTGCCGATTTACAGGCCAAGGACTTGCTCGATGTGCTTCCTCCAGCCGAAGACTTCGCCATCAACAGCCTGATTCCAGCCTTGGCCAAAGGCGGTTTCTTGCCCATGGAAGAAAAGAAAAAAATTGC
>WTJP01000013.1:0-1338 GCA_011526275.1 Candidatus Arcticimaribacter sp.
CCCAAGGAAAAATACACCATTCAATTGGAAGCGCTAAGCAGTAGTCAACTCCCATTTGTGTTGACACAACCAGAATTTATGCGTCGTATGAAGGAAATGCAGCAGGCTGGTGGAAACAGTATGTTTGGACAAATGCCTGAAATGTACAATCTCGTGGTGAACACCAACCACCCCTTGGTAGAGCAAATCTTAAATACGAAAACCGAGAAAAAACGAACACGTCTCATTCAACAAACGCTTGATTTAGCACGTCTGTCACAGAATCTTTTGAAAGGAGAAGAATTGACGAACTTTATTCAACGCAGTGTGGATTTGATTAAATAAATGTTAAATGGGGGAGCCAACACTCCCCCATTTTGTTTAATCTTTTACAATAATGTATATTTGCCTAAACCCAAAGACTAAAACATGATTGAGCTTATCGTTTACATTATTACTTTAATTCTCTCCTTCTTTAATATCCTATAAAAGAAGCCTAGAAATTATCTTCTCCTTATCTTGTTTGGAAATTGTGCGATGAAAGAACTTTTTCCAGATGAATTTTCTGTTTATCAACCCCAATTACCAGATGGGGAACTACTGTATTACCCTAATTTTTTAGCAAAAGAAACTGCCGACGCTTACTTTGAAGAATTATTAACCGATATTCCTTGGCAAGCCGATAAGATTACTGTTTTTGGAAAAACCTACGACCAACCGCGCTTGACTTCCTTGCATGCGCTGAATGCAACCCCCTATACCTATTCGAACATCACCATGCACCCCCACCCTATGGGTTCGGCATTAAGCAGCTTATTGGAAAAAATCAAGGAAGTGAAAAATCATCCTTTCAATGCTGTTTTACTGAATCTTTACCGCAACGGTCAAGACAGTAACGGTTGGCATGCCGACAATGAAAAGGAACTAGGAACCAATCCAGTCATTGCTTCCATTAGTCTTGGTCAAGAGCGTTTTTTCCATTTAAAACACCGCAAAATAAAAGAGCAACGTTTAAAGATAAAACTAGAGCATGGAAGCCTACTCATTATGGGAGGAGCCATGCAACACCATTGGCTTCATCAAATCCCAAAGACCTCAAAACCAATCGATAGCCGCATTAACCTCACCTTCCGCTTGATTCGATAATTACATTTGGCACTATAATTGATTTGTTGTTAGATGTATCCCCGGATACACTTGTTTTCAAAACAGTAAACTATTATTTATGAAAAAATTTTACACTTTATTACTGCTTGCAGGATTGACCTTGGTCGCTTGTTCCAAAAGTGATGACGCTCCTGAAATGGCGTTTGAATTGGAAGCTACGGGAACAGTAGCCGATCAAACCCCAGAGGAAGC
>WTJP01000013.1:1438-8174 GCA_011526275.1 Candidatus Arcticimaribacter sp.
GATTCTAACTTCGCTTTATTGGTTAATACTTGGACTGCATCTGCTTACTCTAATTCTGAAGGAGCTAGCCTTGAAGCTGCGTTCCAATCTGTTTGCTTCGATTTAGTCGAAGATATACTCGATGAAATTCTTGAAGAAAACGCTGAAGAGATCTCATTGCAAATAGAGGCTGCTTTTGATGCCTTTGTTCGCGATAATGGTGCTGACGCACTAACTCAAGAAGTAATGGATGCCATTGCTGATGGTATTGTGGGTGAACTTCAAGGACAATTCTATGAAACTGCAGTAGCTAGAGCGCAAGCAGAATGTGAACCCGCAGCACGCTTAGAGGTTTCCTTCTCTGCCTACGGAAGCTATACTTTCGTTTACTTTGGTCAAGACGGTTCAGTATTGAGTGTTGATGTTGACGACTGGGAATTTAACAATGCAGATCAAACAGAACTGCTAGTTGATAGAGAATTTATCATTAACATTCAAACCCTCAACGATACTACCTTCGTGGGAACTACCGACGATGGAGAAGGCTTTACTGAAACGTATACCTTCACTAGATCGAACTAGTACAACAATTTGTTATATATAGGAGAAAGGTCCTGTGCAGTAGCGCAGGGCTTTTTTTTATAGATGATTTGTATTTAGAAACAAGGCAACTATTGACGTTGAACTCCTCTTATTTTGTTTAAACATTTCAAGCGAAAATTTTCGAAAAATGTCACTGAGATTTCTACTTTTGTTAGGTTAAAAAATAATTGCCATTAGAACACTTATTCAACTAAGCTGTTTGCTTTTTAGCATTGCAATGCTGGGGCAAAATGCAAAGGCCATCTACACCGATCGCCCCATAGAAATAGACGGAATCATTGAAGACACCTGGGAAAAAGCGCCGCAATCTTCCCCATTTTGGGAATACTTCCCCGCTGATACCCTTTTAGCTAAAGAACAAACACAGGTGAAAATCCTTTTTGATGATGCCCACCTCTATGTTTTGATCAATGCTGAATCGGAAGATAAAAACTTTATCTCCTCTTCTTTGCGTCGTGATTTTAGCTCACGAAATAATGACTCAGTAACGCTGGTACTCGACACTTTTAATGACGGAACAAACGCCTTTTTGTTTGGCACCAATCCCGAGGGGGTACGTAGAGAAGCCCTCATTTCTAATGGAGGAAATAACTTCCCTCGCGACTTTAACCGTTCTTGGGATGTCAAATGGCAAGCCGAAGTAAAAAAAACCGCTTGGGGCTATGTCACCGAGATGAAGATACCGCTATCGAGTTTACGCTATCCCGACAATGCTACCCAATGGCGCGTGAATGTATATCGCTCTGAAATTGGTGCAAATAAACAATCGAGTTGGGCCAATATTCCCCGTAATCAAATTATCGCTGGTTTGGCCTACATGAAAACTTTAGACTTTGAGCGGAACTTGCCCAAAGCCAAAGTACCCTTTGCGATTATTCCATTTACCTCAGGAATTACCACCAAAGATTTTGAAGCCGATCAAACGAACGCTTCCCTTTCAGCAGGAGGAGATGCTAAGATCAGTATAGGCGATGGAATGATTTTAGACTTGACCCTAAACCCCGACTTTTCGCAAGTAGAAGTAGACGATCAAATCATCAACATTTCACGTTTTGAAGTGCGCTTGCCAGAGAAGCGTCAATTCTTTATCCAAAACAGCGATTTGTTCGACAACTTTGGAGATAATTTTGAAACCCAGCCTTTTTTCTCCAGACGTATTGGGGTAGCCAAAGACCGCGACGGGAACACCATCGAAAACCGCATCATCGCTGGGGCACGTTTAAGCGGGAAACTCAATAAAAACTTACGCCTTGGTTTTCTAAATATGCAAACGGCCGAAGATGCTGAAAACGGCATAACGGCGAACAATAACACCGTTTTCTCCCTGCAGCAGAAAATGTTTAGTCGCTCCTACCTTGGGTTTATCTTTGTCAACCGACAACAAACAGGCGACCCCACTTTTGAAACCGATCAAGACGAATTTAACCGTGTGGTGGGACTAGATTACACTCTAGCGTCAAAAGACAACAAATGGACCGGACGAAGTTTTATTCACCAAGCTATCTTAGACAACGATGATAAAGACACCTATTCTGCTGGTTTTCGTTTAGGCTACAATTCTCGAAAACACAATATTACTTATGGTGGAAATCGAATTGGTGAAAACTATACTTCCGATTTGGGCTTTTTGCGGCGTACAGGTATACAGAAACACTTTTTCCGCTACGGACATCGCTTCTGGATCGACTCCAAAAAAATTCGCTCGGTTGAAGTCAATCAAACCTTTTTCTATGTCGATAAGCCAAAAAACAATGGTCCCATTACCGATAGAAATCAAAACACCAGGGCTGAAATTCGCTTTACCGATCAAAGCCGTTTTCGCGTACAGTACAGCAGACGCTACACCTATTTAACCAGTGACTTTAATCCTTTGGGAGGAGACGACACCGTTGGTTTACCTGCAGAGACGGGCTACAACTATCAAGATTTTGAAATTTCATACAATTCTAATTTTAGTAAAAACCTCAACTACAACTTTGAAATCTCTCAAGGTGGCTTCTTTAATGGCGAGAAATTTTCGGTTGAGGCCGAAGTGGCTTATCGCATTCAGCCGCGTTTCAACGGGAGTATCAAAGTCAACTACGACAAAATAGATTTTCCAGCCCCCTACAGCTCAGGAGAATTAGTACTCATTGGACCTAAGATCGATTACACTTTTAGCAAAAGTATTTTCTGGAACACCTTTATTCAATACAGCTCACAATCAGAGAATTTCGGGATTAACTCCCGCTTGCAGTGGCGATTTGCGCCGCTCTCTGATTTCTATATTGTATACAACGATAATTATTTTGCTTCAACTACTTTTGTTCCTAAGGTTCGCAGCCTTACCTTTAAGCTCACCTATTGGTTAAACATTTAATATTTATGAAAAAATTATTCGTCATCTCACTCGCGCTTTTGGCAAGCTTTTGTTCTAGTCCAACCCAAAAAAACATGCGTGTTTCTGGGAAAATTGATGGACTTCGAAAAGGAACCCTCTACCTTCAAAAAATGGTAGATACTGCTCTGGTGAGTGTCGATTCAGTTGAAATTAAAGGAGACGACAGTTTCCAAATGGGCGACGATATCGCCTCCCCAGAATTCTACTTTTTATCGCTTGACAAAGATGACGGAGACAGTTTAACCGACAAGATCTTGTTCTTTGGAGAAGCAGGAGACATAAAAATCAACACCTTGTTGCGCACCTTTGGCAGCAGCGCTAAAGTGGAAGGTTCCGAAAACCAAATCTTATGGGAAGAGTACCAATCCATTATGCGCAAGTTCAACCGTCAAAACTTGGAGAACTTCGAAAAGTTCACGGAAAACCAAGAAGAACTATCGACGGAAGAACGTGCCGAACGCCTTGAAAAAGCAAATGAAAACTTGCTCAAACGCAAATATTTATTCGCCTTGAACTTCGCCATGAACAATGCCGATAAAGAAGTAGCGGCTTATATTGGCTCCTATGAGGTTAGCGATGTGATCCCACTATTCTTGGACAGCTTGTACAACAAGTTAAGTCCCGAGGTACAAGCGTCAAAATACGGGAAGGTCTTCAAACAACAGCTCGATAGCCTAGCGCGCTAAAGCCCTATAACTTTTCAATTTTGGCAGAAAGTGCTGCAGCGCTCTCTTGCAAAGAACTACGGATTCCAGTAAAATGCTGCTTCGATTTCCCTTCAGGTGCTTGGTGCATTTTTTGGATTAAGTCATCGAAGAGAGAAATGGCTTCGTCTATGATTTTATCGCTCTTTTTACTGTCGAGTTCCGGAGCGGAAAGTTCTTTTACGTAAACTTCTTCTATCAATGCCCCAAGGGTGTCATTGATTTCTTTTTTCAGTTGTTTTCTACTGGACATAATGAATGTTGCTTTGTTTAAAGGTACAAAAAATTACTCCTCCTCTTTTCTCAAGGCCAAGAGGGCTTTTTTAATGTGGGAAGTCGCAAATAAACTGTCGTGCACATAGACCACTTTCCCTGCTTTGTCAATCACAAAAGTGATGCGCTTGGTGTAAAGACCAAACAACAACTTGGGCAATTTAAAAAGACGTTGCACTTTTTTCTGGGTATCGGCTAAAAGGATAAAGGGCAATCGATGACGCTGTGCAAAGCGTTTGTGGCTGCCAATACTGTCGGAGCTAATCCCGATGACTTCAGCACCTAAGTCTTTAAAATCTTCATAATTATCACGGAAAGAACAGGCCTCTGCCGTGCATCCCGGGGTTTCATCTTTTGGGTAGAAATAAACCACTGCTGGTTTTTGACCAATTACGGTATCGCTTTTAAACAATTCTCCTTTTTGGTCTTTTAATTCAAAATAGGGCACACTGTCCCCAACGGTTAAACTCATAGTTTATTCAGAATAGGTCACAAAATTACGTGGGGTTTCATACAACACCACTTCAAGGTTTTGATCGGAAGTTAGAATTTTCTTCAATTTTTGGTGAATTACCACAGCGATGTTTTCAGCGGTAGGAATAAGATCGGCAAACTCTGGTACTTCTAGGTTTAAGTTTTTATGATCAAAGGCGTCTTCCACCTCGCTCTTAATATGGTCTTTTAGGATTTTCATATCCATAACATAACCGGTGTTGGGATCAATAGGCCCCGTAACACTCACAATGAGTTCATAATTGTGCCCGTGAAAATGGGGGTTAGAACACTTCCCAAAGTGGGCTTCGTTTTCGGCATCGCTCCAATCCTTTCGATACAGGCGGTGAGCGGCATTAAAATGGGCCTTACGGCTAACTTTTACTCGTTTCATAGCTTTTTTTTAGGTAATTGTGCACGCGGTCAAAAATGATTTTAAACCAAGCAGTGTAGTGGTCGGGCTGGGCTGCAATGTCTTCAGCGATGGCGTCCATGTCCATCCATTTCCATGCGGCGACTTCCTCGGGATTGATTTGTGGAGCTGCTTCACTATAGCCCACCATCACATGATCCAACTCGTGTTCGGTTAGACCATTGTCGAAGGGTGCTTTGTAAATAAAGCTAAACAACTCTTCCAAAGGAACTTCAAAGCCCATTTCTTCTTGTAAACGACGTGTCCCCGCTGCTATATTACTTTCCCCCTCGCGTTGATGGCTACAACAGGTGTTGGTCCACAAGCCCGGAGAATGGTATTTGTGCAATGCGCGTTGCTGCAACATCAACTCCCCTTTTTGGTTGAAAATAAAAACAGAGAAGGCCCGGTGAAGCACCGCTTTCTCGTGGGCTTCCATTTTTGGCATTAAGCCAATGGGTTCGTCTTGTTCGTTAACAAGGATTACTTTTTCTTCTTTCATGCACTTCAAAAGTACCCATAAAAAAGCCAAAAACCTATTTTGCGGCAGGACTCCTTCCCAGATATAATGGTATTTTTGTCGAAATTTTAGACCACTATGTTGTTAGAGGAAATCGCGAAACGACGCACCTTTGGAATCATTTCTCACCCCGATGCTGGGAAAACCACCTTGACGGAAAAACTTTTGTTGTTTGGTGGAGCCATACAAGAAGCCGGGGCGGTAAAGTCGAACAAAATAAAGAAAGGAGCGACCAGTGATTTTATGGAGATCGAGCGTCAACGGGGGATTTCGGTGGCTACCTCGGTCTTAGCATTCTATTACAAAGACAAGAAAATCAACATCCTCGACACCCCAGGGCACAAAGACTTTGCCGAGGACACCTTTAGAACCCTCACCGCTGTGGACAGTGTAATTGTGGTGATCGACGTTGCCAAAGGGGTGGAAGAACAAACCGAAAAATTGGTGGAGGTTTGCCGTATGCGCTCCATTCCCATGATTGTCTTTATCAACAAACTCGACCGAGAGGGAAAAGATGCCTTTGACCTGATGGATGAAGTAGAACAAAAACTGGGATTGCGTGTAACCCCCCTCACCTTCCCTATTGGAATGGGTTACGACTTTCAAGGCATTTATAATATTTGGGCCAAAAACGTACAGCTCTTTTTGGAAGAAGACAAGCAACACAAAGGAACTGCCGTGGCATATGACGAGCTAACCGACCCTGCCCTAGCGCAAGCCATTGGACAAAAAGCCTTGGACCAACTCAACGAAGAATTGGAATTGGTTGAAGGAGTATACCCCGAATTCGATCAAACCGAATACCTCGATGGAAAACTGCAACCCGTATTTTTTGGTTCCGCCCTCAATAATTTTGGTGTTCAAGAGTTGCTCGATTGCTTTATCGATATCGCTCCAGCCCCTCTAATTAAAAAAGCAGAAGAACGGGAGATTGACCCCACCGAAAAAAACTTTAGTGGTTTTGTCTTTAAAATTCACGCCAACATGGACCCCAACCACCGCGATCGTTTGGCTTTTATAAAAATCGTATCGGGTACTTTTGAGCGCAACAAACCCTATTTGCATGTGCGCAACAACAAAAAACTTAAATTTTCTAGTCCCAACGCCTTCTTTGCTGAAAAGAAAGAGATCGTGGACATCTCCTACCCTGGCGATATCGTTGGACTGCACGACACGGGGAACTTTAAAATTGGGGATTCCCTCACTTCGGGGGAGCAAATCAACTTTAAAGGCATCCCGAGCTTCTCGCCCGAGCATTTCCGCTACATTAACAATGCCGACCCCATGAAGGCCAAACAACTCAACAAAGGCATCGATCAGTTGATGGACGAAGGGGTAGCCCAGTTGTTTACCCTTTCCCTCAACAATCGAAA
>WTJP01000097.1:0-1257 GCA_011526275.1 Candidatus Arcticimaribacter sp.
TATACACACTTTCCAGGCGTGCGCCTTCGACCACTCGGCCACCTCTCTAATTTGCTCCGAATTAACGAAAAAAAACGCTTCCCTAGAAATTATTCCTTAAAAAAACGCTTTGGGCGTTTTTAGTGGTCTGCGCTGCAATGAATTCGATGGGTTGCGCATAGAGTGCACTCAGCTTTTCTGCCACCAAATTAAGGTAGGCACTTTCGTTGCGTTTCCCGCGATGGGGTACCGGCGCCAGGTAGGGCGCGTCGGTTTCCAACACCAGCTCCGTCAAAGGGATTTCGTGGATAAACTGATCGATTTTCCCGTTCTTAAACGTCACTACTCCGCCTATCCCCAACTTGAGGTTGTAGCTCAGGGCGCGTTGCGCGTCTGCACGGGTGCCGGTAAAGCAGTGGAAAATCCCAAAAAGGTCATCGCCTTTGTTCTCCTCCAAAACCTCAAACACCTCCTCAAAGGCATCGCGGCAGTGGATCACAATGGGGAGTTGTTTGGCTTTCGCCCACTTGATTTGCTGGTCAAAAGCATCTTGCTGCTCCTTTATATAGGTCTTGTCCCAGTATAAATCGATCCCAATCTCCCCCACGGCATAGTAGCGGTGCTGTTCGAGCTGCTCCTGCACATGGGCCAGTTCTTCGGCTACATTTTCCTTGACATGGGTGGGGTGTAGCCCCATCATCAAGCGAATTTGCTCTGGGTAGGCTTGTTCCAAGTCCAGCATGCGTTGGGTGTAGGTACTGTCGATAGCGGGGAGGTAGAATTCTTCCACCCCTTGCGCGATGGCTTGGGCAATGGCCGCATCTCGGTCTTCATCAAAAGCCTCTACATAGAGATGGGTGTGGGTATCGATCATTTTCATGCGGCAAAAATAGGGCTTCCCCGCCAATTGAGTATCTTTAAACCCATGTTTACTTCCCCCAGCAATATCGAAATCCCACTGCGTTTTAGCGGCAGCCAACACCTCTTGGGTGACTTTGAACTCAACGGCCATCCCGCTGTTTTTTTAATCGATACCGGCGCCTCCAACAGTTGTATGGACGCCCAGTTGGCAACAAGGTTTGGAATACGCCCTGCAGGAGAGCCATTACCCATGACGGGGGCAGGGAACGAAAAACTCCAAGCCACCGCCAGTACAAAAAGTGAACTGCGCTACCGCCAACAGCTCCTCGCCCGCTTGGAGTTTATGCTCATCGATATGCACAGCATCAACAGCGCTTTTGAAGAACAAGGAGAAGCCCGAATCGACGGGATTTTAGG
>WTJP01000097.1:1357-22322 GCA_011526275.1 Candidatus Arcticimaribacter sp.
AAGCGTTGGTCTATAGTTCCAAGGCTTTTTTAGGATCGTTGTCCATCAACAATTCTACAGGGTTTTCGAGGGCTTCTTTCACCGCCACCAAAAAACCAACCGACTCGCGTCCGTCTACGATGCGGTGGTCATAGGAAAGTGCCAAGTACATCATGGGGTGGATTTCCACCTTCCCGTCTACAGCGATGGGACGCTCAATGATGTTGTGCATACCTAAAATCCCAGATTGTGGTGGGTTGATGATAGGCGTCGATAACATCGATCCAAACACCCCACCGTTTGAAATGGTAAAGGTTCCCCCTGTCATTTCATCTACGGTAATTTTCCCGTCGCGAGCGCGAATGGCTAAACGCTTAATTTCGGCTTCCACACCGCGGAAAGAAAGTCCTTCGGCATTGCGCACCACCGGTACCATCAATCCTTTGGGTCCAGACACCGCCACACTAATGTCGCAGTAGTCGAACTTAATTTGGTGGTCTCCATCGATCATGGAATTTACATCGGGGAATTCTTGCAGTGCACGTACTACAGCTTTGGTAAAGAAGCTCATAAAGCCGAGGCCTACCCCGTGCTTTTCTTTAAAGGCTTCTTTGTATTGGTTGCGCAAAGCGAAAATAGGGCTCATGTTGGCCTCGTTAAAGGTGGTCAACATGGCGGTTTCGTTTTTAGCACTCACCAAACGCTCGGCTACTTTGCGGCGTAGCATTGACATTTTCTTGCGCTCTGTATCGCGGGTGCCGTGTGCTGGTGGCGTACCCATGGCAGGAACAGCGTCGATAGCGTCTTGTTTGGTCACGCGACCGTCTCTCCCCGTACCTTGAATGGCACTAGGGGCGATGCCTTTTTCGTTGAGTATTTTCTTCGCAGCAGGGGAAGCGGTTCCCGTAGCATAGGTGTTCGTTGCAGCGGGTGCAGCCACTTTTTCTTCTTCCTTGGGTGCTGGTTCAGCAGGAGCCTCTGCCGCAGGGGCAGCGCCTTCAGCCGGTTGCCCGTCGGTATCGATCAAGCAAACCACCTGACCTACCTCAACGGCGTCTCCCTCTTCCGCTTTTAGCGTAATGGTTCCGCTTACTTCGGCAGGAAGTTCAAGCGTGGCTTTGTCGGAATCAACCTCTGCAATGGCTTGGTCTTTCTCCACATAGTCGCCATCGGCAACCAACCATTGGGCGATTTCTACCTCGGTTATCGATTCTCCTGGGGAGGGGACTTTCATTTCTAATATCATCGGACGTATCTTTAGTGAATTAGTTTATTTTTCGAATGAAGTTATCTTTTGTTTCGTCAAAGACATAGTCGATGACTTCTTGGTGTCTTTTCGCAGAACGGGCTGCACTACCAGCGGCAGGTGCGCCGTAGAAACGACGGGTCGCTGGGCGGAAATTGGCAGCTTCTGGCAAGTGCAACAACAGGTGCGACCACGTTCCCATATTGCGGGGCTCTTCTTGGGCCCAAACCACATCGCTAACCTTGTCGTATTTGGCCAACTGCGCGCGAATCTCTTCTACAGGAAGCGGGAACAATTGCTCCAGGCGAACCAAGGCCACATCGTCGCGCTTGCTTTCCTCGCGTTGTTTCAACAAATCGTAGTAAAACTTCCCAGAACAAAAGACCAGTTTCTTAGCTTTGGCAGGCTGTACAATCGCATCTTCAATGAGGGTCTTAAAGCTACCAGAGGTAAAGTCTTCTGCTGGAGATACGACCAAGGGGTGGCGCAATAAACTCTTGGGAGTAAAGACCACCAAGGGTTTGCGGTAATTCGATTTTACTTGACGGCGCAACAAGTGGAACATATTGGCCGGGGTAGTACAATTGGCGATAAACATATTGTCTTTGGCACACAACTGTAAGTAACGTTCGATTCGGGCAGAGGAGTGTTCGGCTCCTTGACCTTCATAACCGTGCGGCAAGAGGAGCACGATTCCGTTTTGCAGTTTCCATTTGTCTTCTGCGGCCGAGATGTATTGGTCGATCATGATTTGCGCCCCGTTGGAGAAATCCCCAAACTGAGCTTCCCAAATTGTCAACGCATTGGGGCTCGCCATGGCATAACCATAATCAAAGCCCAATACCCCGTATTCCGATAGCAGGGAATTGTATATACGCAAACGACCTTGCTCGTCTTGAATGTTGTTGAGGAGAATGGTTTCTTCCTCCGACTCTTCCGCCTTTACAATAGCGTGGCGGTGAGAGAAGGTTCCACGTTCCACGTCTTGTCCAGAAATGCGAACGTCGTGACCTTCGACCATCAAACTTCCATAGGCGAGTAGTTCCCCCATGGCCCAGTCCATTGCATCGGCATCGAAGAACATACGGCGGCGATCGCCAATGAGTTTCTCAATTTTACGCAGGAACTTCTTGTCGGCCGGTAATTCGGTAATGGCAGCGGCTACTTTAGCGAGCGTATCTTTGCTCACAGCCGTATCGACTTCTTCCATCATTTTTACCTCATCGACCCGCACAAAGCCCTTCCACTCGTCTTGCATAAAAGGGGTGATTTCGGTCTTCTCGATTTTACGAGAATCGACCAAATCCACTTCGAGGGAATCTTTGTAGTCTTTTTCCATCTGCTTCAATTCCGCAGTGGTAACTATGCCTTGCTGCATCAGCTGGTCGGCATAGATATCGCGTGGGTTTTTGTGCTTGGCAATGGCCTTGTACAATTTTGGCTGGGTAAAGCGCGGCTCATCTCCTTCGTTGTGCCCGTATTTACGGTAACCCAAGAGGTCAATAAAGACATCGCGACCAAATTTCATGCGGTAGTCCAAAGCAAACAGGGTGGCATGCACCACAGCCTCGGCATCGTCGGCATTGACATGCAATACCGGAGAGAGGGTAACTTTGGCTACATCGGTACAATAGGTAGAAGAACGGGCATCGAGGTAGTTGGTGGTAAATCCAATTTGGTTGTTTACTACGATGTGTACTGTTCCTCCGGTACCATAGCCTTTTAAGCGCGCCATTTGCACAATTTCGTAAGGCAAGCCCTGCCCTGCAATGGCGGCATCGCCATGGACAATGATGGGGAGTACCTTGTTGGTGTCAAAGTCGTATTTCTTTTCGAGTTTAGCGCGGGTAATTCCTTCCACTACTGCCCCTACCGTCTCCAAATGCGAAGGGTTCGGCGCAATGTTCATGTTGATTTTCTTTCCGCTGTCGGTGGTGCGTTTGGACGTCCACCCTAGGTGGTATTTTACGTCCCCGTCGAAGACCATTTCTTCGTAATCTTTCCCGTCAAATTCAGAAAAGATATCGCGGCTCGATTTCCCGAAAATATTGGTGAGGGTGTTGAGGCGTCCGCGGTGGGCCATCCCCATGACAAATTCTTCTACCCCTTGTTCGGCAGCAGCTTCTACTACGGCGTCGAGGGCAGGAATCAAGGACTCTCCCCCTTCCAAAGAGAAGCGTTTTTGCCCTACATATTTGGTGTGCAAGAAGTTTTCAAAAGAAACCGCTTGGTTGAGTTTTTTTAAGATGTGCTTTTTCTGCTCGACAGAAAAGGCCGGGTGATTGTTGTTGATGTTGAGGCGCTGCTGTATCCAATTGACCTTTTCAGGGTCGCGAATATACATGTATTCCACCCCGATGGAATCGCAGTAGATTTGCTCGAGGTGCTCGATGATTTTCGCCAAGGTCGATGGGCCAATCCCCATGGTTTCTCCAGCGTTAAAGACCTCGTTGAGATCGGCTTTGGTCAAGCCAAAGTTTTCAAGATCTAAATTGGGCGTGTAGGTGCGTCGATCGCGTACCGGGTTGGTCTTGGTGAACAAGTGACCGCGTTTGCGGTAGGCATCAATCAATTGCACTACCTTGAATTCGCGCTGCAGGTGCTCGGGAACTTCGGTAGCTAAATCGCCTCCAGCTCCACCGCTGTTTTCTACACCAAAATCAAAGCCTTGAAAAAAAGCACGCCAACTGGGCTCTACACTATCGGGCTGCTGTAAATACTGATCGTATAACTGGGCGAAATAAGCCGTATGCGCAGCATTTAAAAAAGAATATTTATCCATTCGTTTTGGATGATGTCAAATCTAGTAAACAAAATTACAACATTTAATGTTAGTCCCTCCTTTAGCCCCCTTGTTTTTTTCGACTCAATTCTTGCGGAAAATGTGATATTTATACTGCAAATCGAGACTTAAATCTGTATTTTTGGAAGGATGTTTGCACTGGTCGATTGTAACAATTTTTACGCTTCTTGTGAACGGGTTTTTCAACCGCAATGGGAGGGAAAGCCCGTCGTGATTTTGTCGAATAACGACGGTTGCGTAATTGCGCGCAGCAACGAAGCAAAAGCCCTTGGAATTCCCATGGGAGCCCCGGCCTTTCAATACAAAGACATTTTTGCGCGGGAAAAAATCAAGGTCTTTTCTTCTAACTACCCCCTCTATGGCGACATGAGTAGCCGGGTGATGAAAATCTTGGAGCGCTATACCCCCGATATTGAGATTTACAGCATAGACGAAGCTTTCTTGCAATTCAAAGGTTTTGAACATTTCGACCTCGATACCGAAGGCCGAGCCATGAAAAAGCAGGTGCAGCAATGGACGGGAATTCCCGTTTCTGTGGGGATTGCCCCCAGCAAAGCCCTGGCGAAAATCGCCAATAAAATCGCCAAGAAATACAGCGAAAAAACCGGAGGTGTTTATGTCATGGCCACCGACGAGCAACGGGTGAAAGCCCTAAAATGGACGAACGTTAAAGACATTTGGGGCATTGGTCGCCGACACGCAAAACGCCTGGAAGCTCAAGGCGTAAAAACCGCTTACGACTTTTCTAACCTGCCCGACAGCTGGATTAGAAAACACATGAGTGTGCTCGAGCTGCGGCTGAAAAAGGACCTCTTGGGGCTGCCCTACATTCAGTTAGACGACCAGCCTTCTGCCAAAAAATCGATTGCTACTACCCGTAGCTTCCAAAATAACCTGCGGGAATTTTGGGAAATCGAGGAACGCATTACCACCTATGCCACCAGCTGTGCCGAGAAATTGCGGCAACAAAAAAGCAGCTGTACCGCCTTGATGGTTTTTGTGCGCAGCAACCCCCACAAAGCAGGGAGCGAACCCTACCGCAACAGTTGTGTGGTGACCCTCCCCTATGCCACCGACTCGAGTATCACCCTAGCCAAATACGCCATTTTTGGTTTAAAAGGCATCTTTAAAGCAGGGATCGACTACAAGAAAGCGGGGGTCATTGTACTAGGCCTCACCCCCACCAACGAAAAGCAACTGAACCTTTTCCACGGCGACCAAAACAAACACGACAGCCTTATGCAGGCCATCGACAAAGTGCACCGCCGTTTTGGGCCGCACCGCGTTAAACTCGCCAACCAAGATTTAAACAAGACCTGGAAGATGCGGCAAGAGCACCTTTCAGCACGATACACCACCGAACTCAGCGATGTGATTCGCGTTTATCCCGAACGAAAATGAAGAAAGCCGAAGAAAACTTGATTTTTTTCCAACCCCAGCAAGACCAAAACCGCAGTATGCCCCTAGCGCACACGGGCGTCTCGGCCGGCTTCCCCTCGCCTGCCGACGACTTTAAGGAATTGCGGATTAGCATTGACCAAGAAGTGGTGAAAAACGAAGAAGCGACCTTCTATGCACGCGTCGCAGGGCAGTCCATGCAAGGCGCAGGACTAGACGATGGGGATTTACTGGTGATCGACCGCAGCAAAGAACCCGAGGACAACGCCATTGCCGTGTGTTTTATCGACGGAGAATTTACCGTGAAACGACTCAAAGTCGAAGCCGAATGTGTTTACCTCATGCCCGAAAACCCAAACTATTCTCCCATTAGAGTAACCGAAGACAATCAGCTCATTATTTGGGGCGTGGTGACCTATGTGGTAAAAAAAGTTTAATTTGCTGTATCGAAAAACGCAGCACCCCCTTTCTCGTTTTGTTTTTTGGCCTAAGCGCGCTCCACCTTTGGGCACAACTGTTTGAGTATTCCTGGCTGGCAAGTGGAACAAAAACGTTGATTATCCCTGCCTTGGCATTGTGGGTGTTTCAACGCTTTCGCCTGAACAAACAATTGGGCTGGGCCTTGTTCTTTTCCTGGTTGGGCGATCTCTTGCTCATCCCCGATGGCACGCCTTATTTCATTGCCGGAATACTGGCGTTCTGGGCAGCACAGCTGCTGTATTGCCGTATGATGATGGGCCACTTTGAAGGTTCGTTTTTCCAGCAATTCCGCAAGAAGAAAGCGGTACTTCCCCTGCTGCTGTTAGGCGGGTATTTGATTTTTATACTACAGCTAATGTGGTCCCGCTTGGGCGTACTATTGGTTCCCGTGAGTCTCTATGCCACCACCCTCACTGTAACCGGCTTTTTGGGACTTTTAATGGCGGCCGAAAACCGCTATAAACAAACGAAAATTTTGGCCTTGGGCACCCTGCTCTTTGCCTTGTCGGACAGCATGATTGCTTTCGACGCGTTCTATTTTGAGCGCCCACAGTTCACCTACTGGATTATGGCCACCTATATTCCAGCGCAATTTTGCATTGCCCTTTTCTTAGCTCCTGCACAAGGAGAGAAATAATTGTATCTTTAAGTAAACTTTTATCCATGACATTTCTACCTACTTTAAATCGTGAAAATGTACTGCTTTATGTTTTTTGGGGGCTAGCTGGCCTTCTTTTCTATGCCCGAGTAAGCGACCTCGCAAGCTTGAACTTTGTCCTTACCCCGCTGCTCTCCATCGTACTGATTTTTGAATACCACCGTAAAGTGGGGGAAGATCAAACCCTCTATTTTAGTTTTATCTTTTGTATGCTGGGTGACCTCATGACCATCAGCGGTGATTTTTACAACTTCACTTCAGGGCTTATCGCCTATTGGGGGGCATCCATCTTGTTCAATTTTTCCCTTAGCCGAGAATTGCAGACCCCATTTAAGATTGCCATAAAAAAGCCTGTCTTTTTTCTCCCCTTCATTTTGTATGGGGTGTATTGCATCATCATCATGGTCTTTATTCGTCCCTTTTTGGGAGCGCTTTTTATTCCCATTTTAATCTACGGACTCACCCTTAGTCTAACCTGCGCCATGGGTTTGGCGGTGTATTGGCAAGACAGAACAATCCCGAGAAAACATTTTGCCACTGGATTAATTGTATTGAGTGCAACGGCCTCGCTCATTGGCATCAACCGCTTCTATTTAAAAAGTGATCTACTCTATGGGGTGGAAACTTTACTCTATGCGCCCTCATTATTTTTTATCTTTATGTACTTTAAAACAAAACCGTCGCGTGTATTATAAACGATTTCTCCCTCTATTTCTCTTGTTCTGTTTCAGCTTATACGGGCAAGATCCCGAAGCCTATACTGAAGAAGAGGAGTCTTTTGTGGGGCCGCTAAACGACAACAGCAGCCTGGGTCAAATGTATTTTGTAGAGGGACTCATGAACATTGCCGGCTACAGCATCGACTTTATAGAAGTCTATCAAACCCTTCCCAACCACGCGCGTATTTTCCGCGTGCTTTATGACGACGAGCAGCAAAGCGGCTTTATTTTTATTCGTTGGGACAAAAAGAAGAACGAAAATTATGTGGCCAATAAAATGATCGACCCCGGGGTGTATTACAACCTTAAAGCAGCAAAAGAAATCATGCGGGAACAAACCGACAAGAAGGAATTTTTAGTCGATGATGCCGCGCTGCAAGCTCCCGATCAAGAGAAATTAACCGCCGATGAATTGGAGGGACTTCGCCAACAATACGAATTGGACCAAGAGGAAAAGAAGCTAAAAGAACTGGAACGCGCCAATAAAAAAGGCCGCCGTCGCAAGAATTAATTGTTTAATTATTTTTCGGTAAAAGTTAAACAAAATCTTGTTGCTTTCCCTTTAGCCTGTTATTTTTGTAAAAAAAATTGACATGTTGGGAAAGCGCTTATTGCCACTATTTTTATGCTCCTGCCTCTTTATTTTCGCACAAAACAACGGTACGCTGCGGGGTCGTGTACTCGATAACCAAAGCCTCTTGCCACTAGAGGGAGCTACGGTAATCATTGAGGGAACCACCCTTGGGGTCATTACCGACAGTGAAGGGTATTTTACCCTGAACGACGTTCCCCCACAAACCTATAATATAGTGGCTAGCTTCTTGGGCTATGCCAACCAAACCGAGTTCAATGTGATTGTAAAATCGGTAGGGACCGCCGACCTTTTGTTTAAGCTCGAAGAAGTGAGTGAAAGCCTCGATGAAGTGGTGGTAGCCAAAAGTCCTTTCCGCACCAGCAAGGAAACACCGCTGTCCACCCAGTCGCTTTCTGCCGTAGAAATAGAGACCTATCCTGGAGGAAATAACGACATCGCTAAAGTGGCGCAAAGTTTACCCGGGATCTCTCCTTCCATTGGCGGGTTCCGCAACGATTTTATCATTCGAGGAGGAGCGCCTAACGAAACAGTTTACTATCTCGACGGGGTAGAGATTCCCAACATCAACCACTTTAGTACCCAAGGAAGTGCAGGTGGGCCTGTGGGGATGCTCAATGTCGACTTCATCCGTGAGGTTACCCTTTCGGCCTCTGCTTTTGGAGCAGAATACGACAATCCGCTATCGGGGGTATTGGCCTTTGAACAACGCGATGGCAACACCCAAAAAACCGCTACCAAAGTACGGGTGGGAGCAAGTGAAGCGGGCTTTACCCTCAACACTCCCCTCTTTAAAGGTGAAAAAGAGCGCTCGAACACTACCTTAATGCTCTCGGCCCGAAGAAGTTATTTGCAGTTTATTTTTGAATTGGTGGGCTTGCCCATTCGCCCCGACTATTGGGATTACCAATGGAAAGTAACCCACACCATCGATGCCTACAACAGCATTCGTTTTATCGGTTTGGGTTCCATCGACGACTTCTCGGTAGTAGCGCCTGAAGAATTTGATGCAGAACAACAATCTACCATCGAGCAAGTGCCCATCATTCAGCAACAAACCAACACCATGGGCTTGTCGTGGATTCGAAAGTTTAAAAGTGGAAACGGACGTATGCAAACTACTTTGAGTAGCAACCGCCTTCAAAATGTATTCAGCCGATTTGCCGACAACGAAAACAAAAGCGGCCTCCTCTTTGAAAACGACGCCGTGGAGCAGGAAACAAAATTACGGGTACACATCACCCAATTTGCGCAAGACTGGAAGTTCAGCTACGGGCTCAATCTGCAGCGCTCCGACTATAGCAATGCTACCCTAGGGCTACTTGAAGGCTTTAATTATGCGACCTCCATCGACTTTATGAAGTATGGTTTCTTTGGAAAAGCCAGCCGTTCATTTTACAACGACCGCCTTTCACTCTCCCTAGGTCTTCGTGCCGATGCGGATAGTTTTACCACCGGTTCTAGCCTCATCGATAATCTCTCTCCACGTGTGGCAGCAAGCTATCAGTTGACCGAAGATCAACGTTGGAAGGTCAATGCCTCGGTGGGACGCTATTTCAAGATTCCTACCTACACCATGCTAGGTTTCCAGGATCTCAACGGCAACTTCATCAACCAAAACAACCGCTACACCCAAAGCGACCACTATGTGTTTGGGGTAGAGTACAATTGGACCCCTACCTCGCGTATTACCCTCGAAGGTTTTATTAAAGACTACAGCCAGTATCCCGTTTCCGTTCTCGATCAAGTCTCCTTGGCCAACAAAGGAGGCGGATTTGAGGTACTTGGAAACGAACCTGTTGTCGATACTGGGGAAGGACGAAGCAGTGGTATCGAGTTGTTGTTTCAGCAAAAATTGACGAAAAACTTTTATGGGGTATTGGCCTACACCTACTTCTTTAGTGAGTTTAGCCGTGCCAATGGTCCGCTGCTCCCCACAGTTTGGGACAGCAGGAATTTACTCTCCTTTACAGGAGGGTATAAACTCAAACGCAACTGGGAGATTTCCTTGCGCTACCGCTATGCTGGGGAAACCCCTTATGTCCCCACAGATGTGGCAGCGAGCCTAGCCGCTTACCCAAGAATCGTGTTGGATTACAGCCGTTTAGGAGAACAAAGCTTGGATGTATTTAGTCAGGGAGATTTGCGAATCGACAAGAAATGGAACTTTAAACGCCTCTCGTTTAACTTCTATTTGGAAGTGCAGAATTTCTTGGCACAAGGCGTGCCACAACCCCCAGAATACGGCCTAGCCCGTAACGCTGACGGCAGTGAAAGCGATCCACGAAGTTTGGTTTTGATCGACACCAACCGTACCGAGACGCCCTTGCCCTCCTTCGGTTTTGTCTTCGACTTTTAAGTTTGGGGTAAATAAAAGGCCTCGACCAAGGCTTGGTGTTCAGGGGTGCGCTGGTGCCGTGTGACTTCAAGGGTAAGTTCATCGAACACAGTAGTTTGTTCTACTCGACCTAGTTCGATGAGCATCCGCTTAAACGGCGCTGTTGCATGTCCGCGAACTTTGGTGTACCGGTGCAACAATAACCCATGCGCTTGAGCTAAAGCCATAACGTCTTTTTCTTGGGTTATGGGAAGAACCAAAGAGCAACTCCCAGCTGCTGAGAGTAAGCTGGCTATTCCTTGAAAAAGATCCGTCAAGGGCAGGGAACTGTGGTTTCGGGCTAAATTGCGCTGGTCGTTTTCAATGGGATATCCGTTTTGATAGAAGGGTGGATTGCAAACGATGTGGTCAAAAACACGGTTTTTTTGCGCAGAAAAAGTAACAAAATCCACCTGTTCCAGTTGTAAACGTTCGTGCCACGGGCTTTGCTCAAAATTAAATTGCGCCTCTTCAGCAGCAGCAGCATCTATCTCAATGGCATGAAGGCTAATTTGGGCATACCGCTGTGCGAGCATTAAAGAAAGTAAACCCGTCCCTGTACCGATGTCCAAAACGGTTTTGCAGGTCTCCGGCAACTGTGCCCATGCTCCCAACAATACACCGTCGGTGCCAATTTTCATGGCGCTATGACTTTGGCGAACGCGAAATGCTTGGAATTGAAAGTAGGAAGACTTCATCTATTCGTACAAAGACAAAAAGCCTTCAGGAAGTTGTACGCTAATGTGCTTCTTGCTTCGATCGACTTCCACGATAAAATCGTCGTGTATGGGAACGAGTATCTCGTTCTTTCCCTTCACTTGAAAAAGCGCTTGTGCAGTGTGGTCGATCACGCCGGTAATTTCACCTAAAGGTGGCTCACCTACTTCACCCAGCGTAAAACCGATGATTTCGTGGTAATAAAATTGTTTCCCTTCCAAAGGAGGAAGTAAAGCTAATGGAAGGTATAAATCGCGTTTGAGTAAACTTTCGGCTGCTTCCTCATCGTCGATATCTTCGAACTTGAGGCGGAGGAGGGTGGATTTTTGCAGCTGCACCCGGTCAATAAAAAAAGGAACCAGCCGTTGTTTTATTTCAACAAAGACTGATTCCAATGCTGTGAAGTCCTCGGGTTGGTCGGTATCGAGCTTTGCGAGTACTTCTCCTTTGTAACTAAATTTTGAAACGATGGTACCAAGATAGAAGCAATCTTCTTTCTTCATCCCAAGGTTTTACTCTGCAGCGGGAGTATCTTCTTCTGCAGCTTCTTCAGCTGGAGCTTCCTCGGCAGTAGCCTCTTCAGCTGGAGCTTCTTCTGCAGCAGCTTCGGCTTCAGCTTCAGCTTGTGCAGCGGCTTCTGCGGCAGCGGCTTCTTCTTCTAAAGCTTTCGCGTCAGCAATACGCTTTTCGTTGACCTCTTTTTCAGCGGCCAAAGCTTGTGCACGTGCATCAGCTTCTGCTTTTGTTAAACCGTCTTTCTTCGCTTGAATCTTAGCTTCTTTTTCTTCCAACCAAGCGTTGAATTTAGCGTCGGCATCTTCTTGTGTTAAGGCACCTTTCTTTACTCCTCCATTGAGGTGGTGCTTCAATAACACGCCGCGGTAAGATAACAAGGTTCTAGCCGTATCGGTTGGTTGTGCTCCATTTTCGAGCCATTGAACCGCGCTGTCCACATTGATGTCAACAGTGGCTGGATTGGTGTTCGGATTGTAGGTTCCAATTTTCTCGAGGTAACGTCCATCACGCTTTGCACGTGCATCGGCAGCTACTACCCAATAAAATGGTTTTCCTTTTTTTCCGTGTCTTTGTAATCTGATTTTTACTGGCATATCATATTAATTGTGAGCGTGCTCGACGCTCGGGTTATTAATTCAGGGGGCAAATGTAAGCATTTATTTCTGCCCCTTCAATACATTTCTAAAAAAGGTGTAAATCTACTCAAGAACAGATTGGTAGAACCAGTTTAAAGCCCTATTTTTGCGCCCTAATTTATTGAGAGAAAATTCATGCAAATTACTAGAACAGACATCGATGCCCTAAACGCAAAAGTGGCGATTTCAATCGAACAAAACGACTTTAGCGAAAAAGTAGAAAAAATCTTAAAGGACTACCGCAAGAATGCGAATATTCCTGGATTCCGCAAGGGACATGTCCCCATGGGTATGATCAAGAAACAGTATGAAACTGCTGTAACGGCCGATGAAGTAAACAAACTTTTGCAGGAAAACCTCAACAATTACATTCAGGAAGAAAAACTAGAATTGCTCGGGAACCCACTACCCGTTATGCAAGACGATATCGACTGGAAAGCCGATAGTTTAAGCTTTGAATTTGAATTGGGTCTTGCCCCTTCTTTTGAAGTGAAAATCAAAGGAAAAAAAGCCGTGACCCACTTCCAAATCGAAGCCGATAAGAAAATGGTGGAAGAGCAAGTGGGCTACATCCAAAAGCAATACGGGAAAATCGAGGCACAATCGACTATCGAAGAAGGCTTTGAATTGACCGTAAAAGCGACCAACGAGGAAGCTGAAATTGACGCTACTGCAACTGTGGAGTGGGACCAATTGAAAGGAAAGAAAAACCTCGACGCTTTAAAAGCAGCCCAACTCAACGAAGGCATTACCTTAAAAACCAAAGGGCTTTGCAAGGAAGATCACGTGTTAGCGCGTTTATTGGGCACTACGGTAGATAAATTAGACGAAGCCCCTAAAGAAATTACGCTCACCGTAACGGAAGCCAACAAACGCAGCTTGGCAGACTTAGACCAAGAGTTGTTCGACAAGCTCTATGAGCCTGGAACAGTAAAGACCGTTACCGACCTCAAAGCGAAAATCAAGGAAGGAATCGAGAAGCAATTCGAGCAACAAACCGAACAAAAATTATTGAACGACGTGACCGAGAGTCTTATCGAAGCCACCAAGTTTGATTTACCTAAAGAATTCCTAATTCGCTGGTTGCAAAACAGCGGGGAACAACCCATGAGCGCAGAAGAGGCGGCTGAGGAATATGAAAAGTCAGAAAAAGGTATCCGTTACCAATTGATCGAAGGAGCCTTAATCAAAGAAAACGATCTGCAAATTCAGTTTGAAGAATTGCAAAACTTCGCCAAGGACATGATCCAAAAACAAATGGCACAGTACGGGCAATTGAACCCTTCAGACAAAGAATTGGACGATATCGCTGCACGTATTTTCAGCAACCAAGAGGAAACCAAACGTTTGTCTGACCAGTTGATGAGTCAGAAGTTACTGGACTTCTATAAAGAGAACGCCAACCTCAAGGTGAAGAAAGTAAACTATGAAAGCTTTGTAAAAGAGGCTTACGGAGCTGCACAATAAATTTGTGTACCTTTAGTTTATAAATAAAACATTGCTAGAAATGAACTACGGAAAAGAGTTTAAGAAATACGCCACCAAACACCACGGCATCAGTGCCATGCACTTTGATAAAATCACAAGCAGCATGACACCTTATATTATTGAGGAACGCCAAATGAATGTGGCACAAATGGATGTGTTTTCGCGTTTGATGATGGATCGCGTGATGTTTTTAGGAACAGCTATCGACGACCAAGTGGCCAATGTAATTCAAGCACAATTGCTTTTCTTACAGAGTGTGGACGCAAAACGCGATATTCAAATGTACATTAACTCCCCAGGTGGAAGTGTTTATGCTGGCTTAGGGATTTATGACACCATGCAATATATCTCGCCTGACGTTGCCACCATTTGTACTGGTATGGCCGCTTCTATGGGCGCGGTTTTACTTTGTGCAGGACAAGAAGGCAAGCGCACTGCCCTTCCTCACTCTCGTGTAATGATTCACCAACCTTTAGGGGGAGCACAAGGACAAGCGTCTGACATTGAAATTACAGCACGTGAGATCTTAAAACTCAAAGACGAATTGTATCAAATTATCGCTAAACACTCGGGGCAAACCATGGAAAAGGTGCACCAAGACAGTGATCGCGATTATTGGATGAAAGCTGAGGAAGCCAAAGCCTATGGCATGGTGGACGAAGTATTGACCAAATAATAAAACCCAGCCCCATGAGTAGTGAAGAATTAAATTGTTCCTTCTGTGGTCGTTCAAAACCACAAACCAATTTATTGATTGCCGGACTCGACGCGCACATTTGTGATCGTTGTATCGAGCAAGCACACGGGATTGTCGCCGAAGAAGCCCAAGAGGAAGAAACGGGAGGTTTAAATTTTGAATTGAAACCCCCAAAAGCCATCAAAGCCTTTTTAGACGAATTTGTCATTGGACAAACCGATGCAAAAAAGGTGCTTTCGGTAGCCGTTTACAACCACTACAAACGTATTCTTAATCCCAAAGTGGAGGAAGAAATCGAGATTCAAAAAAGCAATATTCTCTTGGTGGGGCAAACAGGGACAGGTAAAACCTTGTTGGCACAAACCATTGCTAAAATGTTGCAACTCCCCTTGGCCATCGTCGATGCGACCATTTTGACCGAAGCGGGTTATGTGGGCGAAGATGTGGAAAGCATCCTCACACGACTTCTTCAGGCTGCCGACTATGACGTGGAGAGCGCAGAACGCGGGATTGTTTTCATCGACGAGATCGATAAAATTGCCCGTAAAAGTGATAATCCCTCCATTACGCGAGATGTTTCGGGGGAAGGAGTACAGCAAGCTTTATTGAAATTATTGGAAGGTACTGTGGTGAATGTCCCCCCTAAAGGCGGACGTAAACACCCCGACCAAAAGTTCATTGAGGTAGATACTTCGAACATTCTTTTTATCGCTGGTGGTGCTTTCGACGGGATAGAGCGCGAAATCAACAAACGCCTCAACCTGCAAGCCATTGGCTACAAAACAGCTTCTTCTACCGAAGAGGTGGACAAAGAGAATTTACTCCAATACATCAACCCTAAAGACGTAAAATCCTTTGGTTTGATCCCTGAAATCATCGGGCGTTTACCGGTATTGACGCATATGCATCCTTTAGACGGGAAAACGTTGCGCTCTATCCTCACCGAACCTAAAAATGCCTTGACCAAGCAGTATGTTAAGCTGTTTGAACTCGACGGGATTCAATTGGACTTTACGCCAGGTGCCTTAGACTATATTGTAGATAAAGCGTTGGAATACAACCTCGGGGCGCGTGGATTGCGTTCTTTGTGTGAATCCATCCTCAACCAAGCGATGTTCGATTTACCCGGAAGCGAGGAAACCGAATTGAAGGTGACCAAAGCCTATGCGGAGCAGCAGTTGAAGAAAGCCAACACCTCTAAACTCAAGGCTGTCTCCTAGGCGTTTAAAGCGAGTAATTGTTCCATTAATTTACGGTCGTTCGACAAGCGAGGTACCTTGTGCTGCCCTCCCAATTTATTTTCTGTAGCCAACCAACGGTAAAACAAGTCGCTTTGTGCCACATTGATCTTGGGCGACAACATAGTCATGTCTTTGTAGCGCTTGGCTTCGTAGTCTGAATTTAGGGCTTTTAGGTGTTCGTCTAAAAGGGTTTCAAATTCCTTCAAATCTTTTGGTGGGGTATTGAACTCAATCATCCATTCATGTCGCCCTTGGGTCTTTTGGTTCATGTAAACCGGGGCTGCGGTATAATCCAACACCTCTACCCCACAACTAGCGGCAGCTTGTGCAAGGGCACGATCGGCATTTTCTACCGCCAACTCTTCCCCAAAAGCGTTGATGTAGTGTTTGGTGCGGCCAGCAATTTGAATCCGGTAGGGCGAGAGACTTGTAAACTGAACCACATCGCCAATTTTGTAACGCCACAAACCAGCATTTGTCGTAATGACCAAAGTATAGCGAACGCCCAATTCCACTTCACTCAAGGGAATAATGGCGCTGTCGTCTTCCCCAAAAGGAATGAATTCATAGAATATGCCATAATCCAACATCAATAACAACTCATCGGAATGGTTTTGATCTTGAATCGCAAAGAAGCCTTCCGAGGCGTTGTAAATCTCATAAAACTGCAGTTGGTGCTGTGCAAACAATGC
Organism: Candidatus Arcticimaribacter sp.; assembly: GCA_011526275.1. GTDB lineage: Bacteria > Bacteroidota > Bacteroidia > Flavobacteriales > Flavobacteriaceae > Arcticimaribacter. Next base: position 17,596 of record WTJP01000097.1, read on the forward strand.
TTCGTACTGCTTTCGGTAGGGGCGAAAACTTACCCCCCCGTGAAAATAGACCTCCACATTGGGCCAGATTTCTTTTAGGGTTTTTCCGTTCTGTGCTTCCATCAACCGATTGAGCAAGACCAACATCCATGAGGGCACTCCCAACAAACCGGTAACATTTTCTTGCGCGCTTTCTTCAATGATGGCCTTCATTTTTGCCTCCCATTCCGACATCAAAGACACTTTTAAACTGGGGGTACAGTTGAGCTCTGCCCAAAGGGGGAGATTGTCAGTCATGATGGCCGAGAGGTCGCCGAAGGAACTCTTTTCGTCTTGAAAAAGTTCTTGACTCCCCCCTAAACGAAGGGTTTTCCCACTAAAGAGTTGCGCCTCTGGATTGTTGTTGACATACAAGGAAAGCATGTCTTTCCCTGCCTTGTAATGGCAATCTTCCAAAGCTTCCACACTCACGGGAATAAACTTACTTTTTGCGTTGGTAGTTCCGCTCGACTTGGCATACCATTTTATAGGGGTAGGCCAAAAGAGGTTGTCTTCGCCCAAACGGCTGGCGTTGATTTCATCGGCGATATCTTCATATTGAACGATGGGAACCCGCTCAGCAAAGGCTTTGTAGTTGTTGATGGAACTGAAATCATGGCGGTAGCCCATCTTGGTGTTTTTCGCTATCCCTACCAAATCTTGCAGTACTTCTTGCTGTACCTCATTGGGGTATTTGGTGAACAACTCAATTTGATGAATGCGCTTTTTTAAAAACCAAGTAGCGATGGAATTGAATAAGGGGAAAGCCATGGATTCTCTATCTTTAGCATAAATTTAAACTTTTCCCGAAATATGTTTTCAGGTGTCCTTAGAAAAATGCCCACAGAACTCACCCAACAGGTGCAGTACTACTTGCCACTTCCCAACCACTTTTTACACCTCAACCAGTCGCTCAATAAAAAAGTGCGCCTGCGCTTTAAAGGCTATGAATGTTTGAACTGTAGCAGTACCGAAACCATTTTCCGTCAAGGTTTTTGTAAAAAGTGTTTTTTTGAAAGCCCGCAAGCGGGAGATTGGATCATGCGCCCCGAGTTGAGCACGGCCCATTTGGACATTGAAGACCGCGATTTGGCGTATGAAAAAAAAGTACAGCTGCAACCCCACATTGTGTACCTCGCGCACTCCAGTCACTTAAAGGTGGGCATCACGCGAAAAAGTCAACTTCCCACCCGTTGGATCGATCAAGGGGCACACCAGGCCATGGCGCTACTCGAAGTACCCAACCGTTATTTAGCCGGGGTTGGCGAGGTTGCCTTAAAAGCCCATTTCTCTGATAAAACCAACTGGCGAAAAATGCTGCAATTCAACGAAATTGAGGAAATCGACTGGATCGCCGCCCGAAACACAGCCATCGATGCCCTACCCAAAGACCTCAAACCCTTCATCATTCACGAAGAAGAATTGCTGGAACTAAACTTTCCCGTTGAGCAGTATCCCGAGAAGGTAAAGAGCCTTAATCTCGTGAAAGAAGAACAATTTGAAGGAGTGTTGAAAGGCGTTAAAGGGCAGTACCTCATTTTTGAAGACAATACAGTGTTCAACGTGCGAAGCAACGAAGGCTTGGTGGTTGAATTTACGATTGACTAATCGTGGGTTTTAGAGGAATCGGCTACTAGGCGATTGATTTCATTCAACTCTGCCTTAGTCAAATGGCGCCACTTGCCCTTCCCTACATCCAAGTTTACATTCATAATACGAATGCGTTTTAGGGTAACGACTTTGTAGTCTAAGTATTCGCACATGCGACGAATTTGCCGGTTCAAGCCTTGGGTCAAAATAATTTTAAAGGCTTTTTTGTGGGTTTGCTTAACCAAACAAGGGCGAGTAACGGTATCCAGGATGGGAACCCCTTGACTCATTCGGTCGATGAATTCTTGAGTAATGGGTCGATTTACGGTGACCAAATATTCTTTCTCGTGGTGGTTTCGCGCCCGCAGTATTTTGTTGACAATGTCTCCGTCGTTGGTCAAGAAAATCAAACCTTCCGAAGGTTTATCTAATCGACCTATCGGGAAAATACGGGTGGGGTAATTGATGAAATCGATGATGTTGTCTTTCTCCACGCGGGTATCGGTTGTACAAACAATTCCCACCGGTTTGTTAAACGCCAAGTAAACAGGCGCGTCGGCTGCTTGATTCACTGCTTCCCCATCGACTGTAATCTTGTCGTTGGCCGTCACCTTCATGCCCATCTCCACAGGCTTCCCGTTCACGGTAATTCGCCCTTCATCGATGAGTTTATCGGCAGCACGGCGCGAGCAGTAACCAATCTCACTTAAGTATTTATTGATCCGAACGGCTTTGAGTTCTTCCATCTTAGGCAATTGAAATTTCTTCTCCTTCTTTTAACTTAAATCGGCGACGAAACATCCCCACAAAGAGATATAAAAATGGGGTGTCGATAGCGGCTACCAATATTTTAAAGACAATGCTGGAAAGCGTGAGGCCCCAAAATAGCGACCAAGGTAAAACCCCAAAGAGACAAAGCAATAATATCACTGTTGCCGAGTCGATGATTTGCGAAGCAAAGGTGGAAAAGTTATTGCGCAACCAAAGGTGTTTGCCTTGGGTGAGCTTTTTCCAAAAGTGATAAATGCGAATATCGACGAATTGAGCCGAAAGGTAGGCAATCATAGAAGCGAGTACCGCCAAAGGGGAAAGGGAGAAAACTTGGGTAAAGGTGGTATCGTCTATAGGCGAAGAGGGAATCGCTGGGGCAGCAGAGGCTACCAATAAAATTCCAATGGAGAAAAAAGAAGCGAAAATCCCCGCTACCACTACTTCGTTGGCTCGTTTTTGACCGTAAATCTCTGAGATTAAATCAGTGATTAAAAAGGTGATGGGATAGGGCAAGATACCCACAGAAAGTTCAAAAAGACGCACCCCAAAGAGACTCATCTCCAAGGGGTACCAATAGAAAAACTTTTGAAAAATAAGGTTAGACACCACCAAAGAGGTGATGAAAAGGGCCGCCAAATAGAGGTATATCTTTCGGGCTAGGGCCTTATCGTGTTGCTTCATGCATTATTTTATTTCTACCGAATAGGGCAAACGCAGCTCTAAATTTGGGCGGTTTGCTTCGGTGGACAAGGTAGTCAAAAATGCGCGAATTTCTTCTGGATATTGCTCCATCAATACCTCATCTATAGCACCAAATGGTCCCATAACCGAGAGGAAGTCCTCCAATTCTGGCTCAATTTTCGGATAGGAAATCAAGTTGTATTCTTCCAATTCGGCCAAACGTGCAGCGGCTTCAATGGCTTGATCCATTCCGCCAAGACCATCCACCAAACCATTTTGTAGGGCTTGCTCTCCTGTCCAAACACGCCCTTGGGCAATGGCTTCCACTTCTTCCACCGTCATGTTGCGACCACTGGCCACTCTTTGCTTAAAGGTATCATAAACATGCTCGATGCCTTCTTTGATGGTGGCTCTAAAATGTCCTTCTGGAGCCTTAAATACGCTGTAGCCCAGTGCATTGTCGTGGGTTTTTACATGGGAAGCATTGATGCCGATATCTTCGCTAAAGCCTTTGATGTTGGGCACGGTTGCAAACACCCCAATGGAACCGGTTATGGTCATATCGGTAGCATAAATCTCATCGCCAGCCACTGCGAGGTAGTAACCTCCAGAAGCAGCGACATTCCCCATAGACACCACCAGGGGCTTCTCTTCTTTTGCTTTCACCAAAGCATTCCAAATAATATCTGAAGTCAAGGCACTTCCGCCTGGAGAATCAATGCGTAAAACAATGGCCTTCACGCGACGGTTCTTTACCGCCTCGTCGATGGCTTCTAGGAAGACATCTTGTCCAATGACATTTTCGCTTCCCTCACTATAGAGGACGGGGCCTTGGGCATAGATCACCGCAATGCGTTCACGTACGCCTTTTTTGTACAGACCGTTTTTCCCGGTGAGCTGTTTTAAAGCTGTGGTTTTAATTTTTTCGTCTTCGGCCAAGCCTAAAGCCGCCTTTAATTTATTTTCATAATCGCTTTCGTAGATAACATCATCGATGAGCTGCACTTCTTTTGCTTTTTCTGGCAAGCTGGCACTGAGGTTATTGGCAATAGCATCGAGGGCTGCTTCACTCAAGTTACGCGATGCTTGAATGTCTTTGCTCACTTGTCCCCAAACCGATTCGAGCAGAGAAGAAATTTGGGTGCGGTTGTTCTCGCTCATCTCACTTTCGAGATAAGGCTCGACAGCGCTTTTGTATTTCCCGTGACGTACCACTTCCATTTTAAAGCCATACTTCTCCTGAAAATCTTTGTAATAGAGCACTTCTGCCGCTAAACCTTTAAAGTCCATTCCGCCCATGGGGTGGACAAAAATAGAATCGGAAACTGAAGCCAAGTAATAGCCCTTTTGCCCGAAATAGTCCCCATAGGTGTAGATAAATTTCCCTGCTGCTTTAAACTCATTTAAGGCTTTGCGAATGGTTTGTGCCTGCGACCAACCCATGAGCGGGAACTGGCACTTTAGGTCAATCCCTTTGATGTTTTCGTCTGCTGCCGCTTTGCGAATGGCCGAAACAACATCGTAAAACTTTAGCGCTTCTTCGCCCAAGCCCAAGGCTTCTTCAAATTCTTGAGTAGCGCCTACGTTGTCATACATTGGAATGTCTAAATCCAATTCCAAGATACTGTTGGCTTTGATTTCCACCGGCACAGCATCTTCGGTCGCTA
>WTJP01000097.1:22422-29503 GCA_011526275.1 Candidatus Arcticimaribacter sp.
GTATTTTTGGGCAAAAAGTACTGTGGTTTATCTCTCTATTGGAAGTAATCTTGGCGATCGATTGTTGCATTTACAGCTGGCTGTAGGGATGATTGCCTACCGTATTGGAGAAATCAAATGCCTTTCGAAAGTGGTGGAAACCCCTGCCTGGGGGTTTGAGGGGGAAGCCTTTTACAATGCTTGTTTGGCGGTGGATACTCCACTTCGCCCAGAAGAAGTACTAACTCAGCTTTTAAAAATCGAGGAATTTTTAGGGCGAAAACGCAGCGAAAAAAACGGGTACCAGTCGAGAACCATCGACTTAGATATTATCTTTTACGGGAATCACGTGGTGAAAACCGATCGCTTAACACTTCCGCATCCGCGGATGCAGGAACGCAATTTTGTTTTAGCCCCTTTGGCTGAAATAGCTCCGGCAGTTGAACACCCCGAATCAAAGTTGACAGTGGAAAGCTTACTTAAAACAAGTGAAGATACTACTGCAGTTACCGAAATATCCGCCCCACTTTTCCCCGTAAAAAAAATCGACTATATCGCTATTGAAGGAAATATTGGTGTGGGAAAAACCACCTTTGCGGAAAGGCTTCAAGCGGCTATCGGCGGACGTTTATTGCTCGAAAATTTTTATGACAACCCCTATTTAGAAGACTTTTATCGCGATCCCGAAAGCTTCGCCCTTCCCGTTGAGAACGCATTTTTAGAAGACCGCATTCAACAACAAAATCAATTCTTTTCTCGTACGGAAAACGGTCCCGTTATCGCTGATTACTGCTTGGAAAAATCTCCGCTTTTTGCTCGACAAAATTTAAATGAAAAAGACATTGACCTGTATCTTCAGTCCTACACGAAAAAAGTAGCCTCCCTCCCCCAACCCGCCATCGTTTTCTTTTTGGAGCAATCCATTGAGCAATTATTAAAAAACATCAAAAAACGCGGGCGTAGCTTCGAGCAAAACATGGAGGCGGCTTACCTCGAGAAAATTGAACAGGGCTATCAAGCGTGGCAAAACGAAAGTCAATTGAAGCAGATCAACTTTCCATTAATGGGAGGAGATATCACCAAAGACCCTTCGGTTTTCTATCGCTTTTTAATGGCTTTATTTCGCCTGTAGCTTCTGATAAAAATCCCAACAAACCACCCCTGTGGTTACCGAGATATTGAGGGAATGTTTAGCCCCCTCTTGTGGGATTTCGATTACATTACCCGCCTGATCAATCACCGTTTGTTGAACCCCCTTGACTTCATTCCCAAGGACAAATGCCGTTTTTTGTTGGGGAGTTGGGTGGAAATCGTTTAGCATGCACGCGCCTTCGGCTTGTTCAATGGCCCAAACCTCAACGCCCTTACTTTGGAGAGAGGCTACTAAGGTTACAGGATCTTCTACATATTCCCACGCCACCGATTCGGTAGCCCCCAAGGCGGTTTTCTGTATGTCTTTATGGGGCGGAGTAGCGGTAATCCCGCAGAGATAAATCTTCTCGATTAAAAAAGCATCGGCCGTGCGAAAAACCGAACCAATATTGTTTAGGCTACGCACATTGTCTAAAATAAGGATGAGCGGTGTGCGGGGAGCAGCCATCGCCTCGTCAACCGTTTTACGATTGAGTTCGCTGTTTTTTAATTTCCGATTTTTCATGGCGTAAAATTAAGGAAGTATTTGCAGCTGTTTTTAAAAAATGAAATTAGGGTTATCTTCGCTTTTATATCCTAAAAACACACCCCTTGGCCAAGCAAGCGAAAGAAACTCCCTTAATGAAGCAATACAACCAGATCAAGGCCAAGTATCCCGATGCTTTGTTGTTGTTTCGCGTGGGGGATTTTTATGAAACTTTTGGGGCCGATGCAGTGAAGGCTGCCAAGATTTTAGGCATTATACAAACCAAACGGGGAGCTGGGAGCACCAGTGAAACCGAATTAGCGGGTTTCCCCCACCACTCCTTAAACACCTACTTGCCTAAACTGGTAAAAGCGGGCTGTCGTGTGGCCATTTGCGACCAATTGGAAGACCCTAAAATGACGAAGAAAATCGTCAAACGCGGGGTAACCGAATTGGTTACACCTGGGGTAGCGCTCAACGATGATGTCTTAGAACAGAAAAAAAACAATTACCTCGCTGCAGTGGTCGAGGGTAAAAAACAATGGGGGGTCGCCTTCCTGGATATTTCAACAGGCGATTTTTTGGTGAGTGAAGGTAGCCTAGCTCACCTCAACCAACTCTTACAGAAATTCTCCCCTGCTGAAGTACTCGCACCAAAACCTTTGAAAGCAACTTTTTCAAGCTGTTTTGACACTGAATTAAACCCCTTCTTTCAAGAAGATTGGGTGTTTCAGGAACGCTTTGGTCGCGACCTTTTACAACAGCACTTCGATACCGCAAGCTTAAAAGGCTTTGGCCTGGAGCATTATCGCGAGGGGATTATTTGCGCGGGTGCTGTCCTCCACTACCTCTCGGAAACTCAACACGACAAACTACAGCATATTAGTCGGCTACAGAAAATAGCCAGCGAGGATTTTGTTGGTATTGACCGTTTCACCGCCCGAAATCTCGAACTGCTTTATCCGGCCAACCCCGGTGGAGTATCGCTCATCGATGTCATTGACTTTACCGCCACTGCCATGGGGGGAAGGCTCTTGCGACAATGGGTGAGTTTTCCGCTTAAATCCAAGGAGCATATTGAGGCACGCCATCGCCAAGTACAGGCCTATCTCGACGATACTGCCTGCCGTGAAAAAATAGCGCAGCACCTCAAAAAAATGGGCGACATTGAGCGCCTGATGGCGAAAATTGCCACCCAAAAAGTGAGTCCACGGGAATTGATTCTCCTGCAGCAGTCGCTGGAAGAAAGCAACCATATTAAACATGTGCTCGCCAATCATAAAGCTGGAGAATTAAGTGCAGTGGCAGCACAACTCCCTCCCTGTAGCCGAATACAAGAGACCATCGCCAAGACCTTGAAAGAAGAGGCGCCGGTCAACACCGCTAAAGGGAATTTTATCGCCGATGGCTTCTCGGCAGAGCTAGACGATTTACGCGCCCTGCTTCATTCAGGGAAATCGCATTTAGACGCCATGCTGGAACGGGAAACCGAAGCCACGGGTATTCCTTCCCTAAAAATAGCCTTCAACAATGTTTTTGGTTACTATATCGAAGTGCGCAACACCCACCGCGATAAAGTCCCTGAAAACTGGACGAGAAAGCAAACCTTAGTCAATGCGGAACGCTACATTACCGAAGAGCTGAAAGAATATGAAACCAAGATTCTCGGGGCCGAAGAAAAAATACAGCAACTTGAATTAAGCTACTACCAAAACTTACTTCAAGCCCTGCAAAAAGAATTAAGCGAGGTCAAACAAGCAGCGGTTACTTTAGCACAAATCGACTGTTTACAAGGTTTTGCGCAGTTGGCGCAAAAACAACAGTACTGCTGCCCAAAACTAGTCGAGGGCACTGCATTATCCATTGTAGCTGGGCGCCACCCCGTAATCGAGCAACAACTTCCTGCGGGAGAAGCCTATATCGCCAATGACTTGACCTTGGACCGAGAGCAGCAGCAAATCATCATGATTACAGGCCCCAATATGTCGGGGAAATCTGCCCTCTTGCGGCAAACGGCTTTGATTGTACTACTGGCACAAATGGGAAGTTTTGTCCCTGCTGAAGCCGTGGAAATGGGATTGGTGGATCACGTCTTTACCCGGGTGGGAGCAAGCGATAATATCTCGCAAGGGGAATCTACTTTTATGGTAGAAATGAATGAGTCGGCGGCAATCTTGAACAACATCAGCCCACAGAGTTTGGTGCTTTTAGACGAGATCGGGCGGGGTACTTCGACCTACGACGGAATTTCCATCGCGTGGGCCATAGCAGAATACCTGCATCAGCACCCAGCACAACCCAAGACACTATTCGCTACCCACTACCATGAGCTCAACGAAATGGAAGGTCGATTTGAACGGATTAAAAACTTTAATGTCTCGGTCAAAGAGTTAAAAGACCAAGTATTGTTTTTACGGAAACTCGCCCCCGGCGGAAGCGCCCATAGCTTTGGAATTCACGTCGCTAAAATGGCGGGGATGCCCCAACAAATCATTACAACGGCAGAAAAAAAACTAAAACTGCTGGAAAAAAGCCACGAACAAGAAGATCGCAAAGCGCTATTGCAAAAAGAACAGGACCAAATGCAGCTGAGTTTTATCAGCCTAGACGACCCCTTATTGGAAGATTTAAAAGCCGAAATCATTGATTTAGATATCGATACCCTTACCCCGGTTGAAGCCTTGATGAAACTCAATAACATCAAACGCCGTTTAGGGGGAAAATAGCCTGAGTAAAAACCCAAAAAAAGGTTTTAATAATTAAAATTTATTTTAACTTTGCGTCCCACGCGAAAGTAGCTCAGGGGTAGAGCATCACCTTGCCAAGGTGAGGGTCGCGGGTTCAAATCCCGTCTTTCGCTCCATACCAATCATGCTCGAGTGGTGGAATTGGTAGACACGTTGGACTTAAAATCCAATGACCATTGCGGTCGTGCGGGTTCAAGTCCCGCCTCGAGTACAAAACCCTCCTTTTTGGAGGGTTTTTTTATTTCAGCTATTTTAAATTTGAATCTGCTTTGGTTTGCCATAACGCAAAAGCTAAAGCATTGGCCAAATCACCATTTGTAAACCAGTGACCATTCATAAAATCAACATCCAATAATATTGGATGATTGGGTTTGGCAACCAATTGTAGTTTTCGAACAAACTTGGTCGATAAAGCGGGGTTTAAACGAATATCGTTGAGTTTTGTAAAAACATATACCGCAGGATAGGGTGTTTCTTCTTTAATTTTATGGTAGGCATCCATTTCATATAAATAGGTAAACTCCAACGAATCATTTACAACACCAAACTCAAGCGCAGCATTTTGTCCGCCATGACTGTCCATGGCACGAATCATATTGAGCGGAGTTACTCCTAAGATAGCTGCTTGATACAAATCTGGACGTTCGGTGATGGCCCTGCTTACTCCAATGCCTCCTGCACTAAAGCCCATCGCCACAATTTTGTTTGGTCGGGTATAGTTTTCACGAATAAAATATTCGGTACAGGCAATAAAATCATACCATGTATTGGGCTTTGTTTGTTTAAAACCACCCCTGTGCCAGTCCAATCCCTTCTCTCCCCCACCGCGCACATGGGCTACAGCGGCTATCCCCCCTTCACTAACCCATTCCATTAGGTCTGCATTTATATGATATGTGGGAATAAAAGAATCACCATAGCTTCCATAGGCCGTAATCAACAAAGGTGTGTTGCCCTCTTTTTTTATTGCACCATTGTGCATGATGGTTAAGGGCACCTTCTCCCCATCATGTGCAGGAACTTCTATTTCTTCAATAACTATGTTTTCAAGCGTTTGTGAAACACCGTATAATCCATCTCGTGTAAACGTTTCTTTTTGGGTGTCATACCAGTAATGTTCTTCCTTAAAATTCCAACCGCTGATCTTCAGTTTTACTTTTTCAGGAGTAGCGTCAAAATAGGTAAGTTCAATGGTACCCGAGGGCTGCATTTTACCTTCTATCGCTTTGGGTAAATTAATGTTTCTTTGTTTCCCATTAACTGCTACATGAAAGGAAGATTTTACTCCGTTAATGGTCTTAACAAAATAAACCGCTCCGCCGATCACTTTAAAATCGGTAATCACAGCATCGGGGTCTTCTGCCACCACGATTTCTGGGGAAGAAAAATCAGGTTTGGCTAGGGGAGTTTTTCCAATTTGAAAGTTTGATGCGTTTTTAGCGCTTAAAAAATAGAGCATGTCCTTTTCGACCTCAAAAGCTTTGACTAGATCTTCGGTTTTAAATAAAGGCATCCATGGAATGGATGTCCCTTTTGCTACTTCTGCTTTAGTCGCAAAATAAGCATCACTAAAATGAGATACCGATGCGATTTTACAGAAGACGTAGTTATCCCGTATTATGGGGTAGTGAAACAAATAATTGGGAATTTCTAAACTAGGGTAAGCCTTTCGTGAGAAAATAGGCAAGCGTGTTTGGGAGGGATCAGTTGTATCAAACAACACCAAATCAGCATCCAGTAAAGGGTTATCTCCTTGCCCATTTACTTTAGTAAAAATCAATTTTTCATTGTTAATCCACTGTAGCCCATTTAATTCTTTCGCCCATAAAACATTTTTGGCGATAATGCTTAGACTGTCTTTTTCTATATCATAGAGGGCAAAGTCACCAATTTCCGAATTGTTTACCAAAGAAAAAGCCACCTTAGAACCATCTTCATTGGGTTGAAAGGCATCGATGGTAAAATTGAGCGAATCGATATTGAACAACTCTATTTCCCCTTTTCGACTTTTGTCTTGACAATAAAGCACTCCCCTATGGAGATAGTATTTTTTTTCGCCAATTATTTTTTGTTGAGTAACATCTGGCCAAAATTTTTGATCCAATGCATCAAGTTCTTTTCTTATCCTATCGCGATAAGGAATTGAATTGATGATAGAATCGGCTTTTTGGTCTTGCTCGGCAAACCAAAGATAGTTTTGTGGGGCTTTGACGTCTTCTAAATAGGTAAAGGAATCAACGATTTGAATACCAAAACGAGTTTCAATCAAAGGTTGTTTTGGGTCAAAAGGTATGTTCTTCTGTAGACCTTGTTGACAGCCAAGAACCAACCACCCTACCAATAAAGTTGGCAAAAATACTTTTCGCCTACTCAAAAGGGAGGCAACGTACTTCATGACATTTTCATTGAATAGATTATTCAAAATGATAAGATTTTTATTCAATTTAATTAATCTTTAGGAGATTAGGCAAGCGCTAGATTTCTCCCATTAGCAACGTTTGCCTTTTTTGTTTTAAATCCAAGCTTTTTTTGATCATAAAAATGGATTAATGCAGTTTTTAAAAGAGGTGCCAAAACCTTGGCGTTGGAGGGTTTTTAATTATCCTTATTGTTGAACTCCTAATTCATAAACCTCAATTAAGTTAACTACTTAATTTTTACTATATTGTGAGAAATACTCGATCATGAACGAAGTTATCATTGTCATTATTGCAGTTGTTGTTTTAATTGTAGCAGT
>WTJP01000143.1:0-5251 GCA_011526275.1 Candidatus Arcticimaribacter sp.
GGGGAAATGATCGAGGAGTTTCTTGGCCGTGCGCGGACCAATTTTTGGTAGCCGTGTAAGCAATAAAGCGGCTTGTTTGTACGTTAGGTTCATGAGTATTCGCTTTGGGGATAGCTTTGTTGCTGCCTCAAATTAAGAAGAAATTTTTATTTGCTATCTTTAAATCATGAACTTGATTCAATACATCAAAGAACTGCTTTACCAACAGGAGTGTGTTACCCTCCCGGGTTTTGGTTCCTTTTTGACCCAAACACACCCCATTAAAGTCAACCGTTACACGGGGGAATTTACCCCTCCTTCTCGGTCGATTTCGTTCAACCGATTGATTCAAGAGAACGATGGTCTTTTGGCCAGTTATGTCGCCAAACGCGAAGGGGTGTCCTACCCAGATGCCTTGGCCATGATCGAAAAAGAACTGCAGCACTGGAACAAGCGCTTGGATCGTGAGACGATGATCCTCCCCGGCATAGGCGAATTTTCGTTTAATGCGGAAAACAAACTGCGCTTCTTGCCTCACGGAAAAATTAATTTTGACGCCAATGCGCTCGGGCTTTCAGCCTTCCAGCGCACCCCAGAAAAAGCGCAAATTCGCGCCGCGGCTATCGTGCCACCAACACCATCACCAAAATCCAACCCCTCCATGCAAGACAACAAAGAACCTTTGGCCTTTACTCCTGAAGCCCAGGAAGAAAAGAAATCCCCTGCCCTTCGATATGCCATTATTGGCGTGGTTGCGGTAGCGCTTTTAGGCGCGACCTACTATCTAGGGAATCAATACCTCGAGAGCGAACGACTTAAATCGACAGAGCTCGCGCAAAAACGCATTGCCAAAAACGTTCAAGAAGCCTCTTTCGACTTAGGGGCAATTGCCAGCTTAGAACTCAGCGTTCCTGCGGTGATTGAAACCACAGAAGACACGGGGAGCGTTGCTGTTGAAAGTGGACAATTCTACAGTATTATTGCTGGGAGTTTCCGCGATCAAGCCAATGCAGAGCGCAAACTGGAAGAACTCAAGTCTCAAGGTTTTGAAGCGGCCTTTGCCGAAGCCAGTCCTGACGGCCTTATTCGTGTAGCTTACGGTCGTTTTGAGTCCAAAAGAGAAGCCTATCGCCTTTTAAGCTTTATCAAATACAGCCTAGAAGAAGAGGCGTGGTATTTGGTGGAAGGCTACTAATTACAAGCGGTATACCCAACCTTTAGGGTTTACCGGTGTGGTGTTTTGAAACACACTAAACTTCAACTCTGTTTTTCCTGTATTGGGGTGAGTAAAGACTTTCCCGATCACTTCTTTCGCTTCGATGGTTTGTCCTTTCTTCACGTAAACCGCAGCCAAATTTGAATAGCTGGTGATGTAGTTCCCGTGCTGTATTAACACCCCTGGATTACTCCCTTTAAACGAAAATACCTGCATGACTTTCCCCTTAAAAACGGCGCGCACCTCGGCATTGTCGGGCGTAGCAATGGTAACGCCATTACTTTGAATTTTCGTGGTTTTTACCACGGGATGGGTTTGGGTACCAAAGCCCAAAGTGACCACGCCCTGCTCGACTGGCCAGGGCAGTTTTCCTTTGTTGGCGGTGAAGTTTTTCCCGATCAATTGCGCTTCTGGTGTCAAGGTGAAAACAGCGGCTTTCCCTTTGCCTGCCGCTTTATTGGAAGCAGCTATAGCAGCGCGAATTAAGCGCTGAATTTCCTTGTCATAAGCCGCGATTTGTTTTTGCTTTTTCCGGATTTGACTTTCCAGCGAGCGTTCTCTTTTCTTTAGCGCCGTAACCAGTTCTTTTTGTTCCAAGCGCTCCTCACTTAAGCTGTTTTGCACCGCACGGTTTTCTTTAACCAAGGCTTCTTTTCGCACTTTTTGTGCCAAAAGGGTTTTGTTTAGCGCCTGGAGGGTTTGGGTTTTTTCGGCAATTAATAGCCCTTGTTTTTTTCTAAAGGCAGCGTATTGTTTAAGGTATTGAAAACGTTTGTAGGCCTGTAAAAAGCTTTCCGATGAAAACAAAAACATCAACCGGCTTTGGCCCGATTTACTGGCATAGGAATACCGAATCATATCGGCATAATCGGCTTTAAGGTCGGCCAATTCTTTTCGTTGTCGATCAATGCTGCGTTGATTCACGTTGATTTGTTGGGTCAACCGATTGGCTTCTTCATTGGTCACGCGAATAAGGCGTTGGCGTAGATTAATTTTGACCGCTAAATCTTCAACTTCGTTGAGGGCCGATTTCTTCTTTTTGGTGTTGGAAAAAAGCAGGCTGTTGATTTGCTTAATCTCTTGTTGCAGCTGCTTGCGTTGTTGGCGCAACTTCTCTTGACGGCTGTCTTGTGCCCACCCAATGCTGAGGCAACACAACAACCATATGCTCAGAAAACGCCTAGGGAACATTCAGTTCAATTTTTTTATAGCCCGCTGGTATGCTGAAAGGAGTGGTGAGGTTTTTCGGGAAATCTACCCGTAAATATTCGAGCGATAATTGTAAAAAGTTACTGCCGTCGAAGGTGGAAATCTCAATGGCTTTAGGGACCGTTTTCCCCGCTAGCTGTTGGCTTTGGGTGTATTTTATGCTTAAGCTTTGAGCCGTGCCCGCCACTAAAAAACGCTGCTCGACTAAACGGAATGTCACAGGGTCAAAAAAGTAGGTGGGTCGAAAACGCTGCCCTTTCGCTTTTGGACTTAAAACGTAATATTTTGGGTGGGAAATGCGTTCCACTTTTACTTTTCGCAAATCCGTAATGGGGTTGCCTAAGAAAATGTTTTGCAAGTCGTTAAAGCTAAAGTTAGACCCCAACTGTTGGTTGATGAAGTCAATGTTTCCCTTGTAATAGGTTTTTTGAAACTTTTCGTAAAACTGCACTTCTTCAGGAGTAATCAAAAGTTTGGCGATGGGAATAAGCATGTTGGCACTCATCCAAAAGGTCTTCCCATCTTCAAGGCGAAAATTAACATTGACCTGCTGTTTGCGTTTTTGGTCGTTATAGACTGCTTTGATACGTGCGCGGAAGGTGCTGATGTTTTCCTCTGCTTTGGCGATTTCAGCGGTCAGTACTTTTAAATCGACTCGTTTTACAGGGGCTTTATTCGGTAAAACCCGTACCGACTTACAGGAGGTCAAAACCCCCAGACTCAAAACCAACAGGTAGGAAAAAATGCGTCTTTTCATCTAAATCAATTCTGAATAATCGCCGATACTAAGCGAATGGTGTGTACCATTATAACGCACGTGGTTCCCAATCATTGCCTTTTCGAGTTGTGCGTTTTCTACCTTGCTGTACTTTTGAATGATGGAATCTTTGAGGGTAGCATTGATTACCTCACTGCCTTCCCCTATGGAAACGCCTGGTCCAAGGGTGACGTTTTTTAAGACCACATTTTTCCCAATATAGCAAGGTGGGGTAAGGGTGGTGTTCTCCAAGACTGCGCTGGGGTCGATGAGCTCCTTGCCTTCTGCCGCCAAAAAACGCAGCATTTTGCTGTTGGTTTCAACCGTAATGGCTTTGTTTCCGCAGTCCATCCATTCATTTACTTCCCCAGGCACAAAACGCTTTCCGTTGGCCATCATGCCCTTAATTCCGTCGTTAATTTGGTACTCGCCTCCATGGGTGAGTTGCTGGTCGATGACCTGCTGAAGGGAGGCTTTTAACGCTTCAATGGCTTTAAAATAATAGATGCCGATAACGGCTAAATCGGAAACAAATTCTTGGGGTTTTTCTACCAATTCGGTAATGGTGTTGTTCTCGTCTAGTTGCACCACGCCATAGGCCTCTGGGTGTTCGACTTTCTTCACCCAAATTTGGGCGTCGGCCGATGGGTCGATGGTAAAGTCTGCACGAATAAGGGTGTCGGCATAGGCAACCACGGCTGGCCCTTCGAGGGACGGTGCTGCGCACATGATGGCGTGGCCTGTGCCCAAGGGATTGAGCTGCCGATAAATACTCGCTTTTGCCCCTAACTTATGGGCTACGCCAGTCAAATGCTCCACGACATCTTCCCCAAAGAAAGCAGGATCGCCTAAAATAAAGGCAACTTCTGTAATGGGTTGTTTTACCACTTGAGCGATATCGTTGACCAGTTGTTCAACGATGGGGGTTCCTGCAACCGGAACCAAGGGTTTAGGAACAGTTAAGGTGTGGGGGCGAAGCCGCGAACCGCGACCGGCCATGGGAACGATTATTTTCATGGGTTTATTTTTTTCCTGTGCTACCAAAGCCTCCTTCGCCGCGCTGGGTGCTGTCTAAACTTTCAACGGGCGACCATTCTACCTGACTGTACTGGGCAACGACCAACTGGGCGATACGTTCTCCGGGTTGAATGGTGAAAGGCTCGTTGGAAAGGTTAACCAAAATCACGCCAATTTCTCCGCGGTAGTCCGCATCAATCGTTCCGGGAGCGTTTAAAACGGTAATCCCGTGTTTTGCCGCTAAACCCGAACGTGGCCGCACTTGGGCTTCATAGCCTTCTGGCAAAGCGATTTTAAGCCCTGTCCCTACGATTTTACGCTCTAATGGGCCCAAGACAACTGCTTCGGCTAATACCGCTTTTAAATCTAATCCTGCGGAAGATTGCGTGGCATAAGCCGGCAATTCATAGGGTCCTTCGTTGATGACAGGCAGTTGTAGCATTTTCTCAATTTTTACAGTTTAAAAATACAAAATCAAGTTCCTGCTCTGTCGGAGAAAGAAAGGAGATATCCGCAGGTTATCAACGGCTTCTCCCCTCATCGCGCAAGACAGCACGAATCATGTTCACCGCCGACATTTTGCCACCCGATAGGAGCATCCCCGACCAACGTTCTTGTTGATTCATCGCTTTGCGAATGGCCTGTGGGGAATGTCCTTTGTCGGCCCAGTGGAGCACTTGCCCGTAATAGTCCTCAAAAAAAGCCAGCTTTTGTTTCAACAACTTCTTCCCGCCTTTCATTTGTGGATTATGACAACAAAACAACTGGTCAAAATCTAAGGCAATCAATTTTTTTAAGGAGTCCATTTGTTCACGCATGCTTTCTTGACGCATAAAATATTTGATAATGGGACTCACAAAAACATCGGCAGAAAACAACCAACCCTCCTTGGGTTCGAAAAGCGCAACTTGGTCGGCACTGTGCCCTGGAACGGGAATAAGGCTAAAACGGTGGCGGTTGGTTTCAATGCTCTCGCCCTCGATTGGGGTGACTTTGTCGGTAAATTGAGGACTGCCCCAAAAAAGCTTTTGTGCCAAACAAGTGTGGACTTTCCCTTGGACTAAATCACAACA
>WTJP01000143.1:5351-25389 GCA_011526275.1 Candidatus Arcticimaribacter sp.
GATTGATTTTTTTTGGCGGAAAACGCTTGGTGATATAGCCGGCTAGGCTAAAACACGCCCCGGTCAACAATAAAATTCCAGCGAAAGGATACATGCTTTGATCTTTGGTGAAAGGTACGGTTTTTCATTGGTTTCTACTGTAACTTCTAGGACTAGCCATTGCTGCCGTTAACAGTCATTAGACGAGCGTGACCCTAGAGGTGCTGTCTTCTAGCTTAACTTTCACTTTTAGGTTGAGGGCCTGAAAAGCTCTGAGCAAGGTGCCCAATCTAAAATCTTTTGAGCTGTTTTCAAGCTTTGAAATTTGTGACTTACCAATGCCTAAAATCTCCCCGAGTTCGGCTTGTGTGAGTTGCTTTTCTTTCCTTTTTTGCTTTAGCAATTCGCCTAAAACCTCCAATTGTAATTCGTGTTCAAATTCTTCGCGTGAGGGGCTGCCAATGGGCCCAATAATTTGATCGGTTAATTCGTTTATGCTTGTTTTTTTCATGCTTTTACTTTGAAATATTCCTTTCTAATTCTTTCTTTTTAAAGAAAGTATTAAATATTTCCCAATTGGGCAACTTAGGAGGCGCGCCAAAAATATTTACCGCTGCCTTTGGGTCTGTTCCATTAAAAATTGAAGAATCTTCTGCACCTGCAGGTCAATATTTTTGGTTTTTTGGAGGCTAAAAATAAGGCTTCGTTTTTTTCCGTCGGTAAGTTGATCGTATTGTTCTTTGGCCATTGGGTCTTGTTCCAAAAGAACGGTCAACACCTCTGGCTCTTCAACGCCTAGCGGATTAGGATCTTCTTCGAGTATAAACTCGATCTCCTCCCCCAAAACAGTGCCGCTTTTTTTCATTTTTTCTTTCCCAAGAATGACAAAAAAATGTCCATCGCCCAAATGGTTTAGGCCACAGGGGAAAGTATAGTCGTTTAAAGTACAGCGCAAGCGGGTTTTGTTTTGTTTGGAAAATTGGGCCACGATGGCTTTATCTACGAAGAGGTAATGGTACCCGCCTTTTCGAGGGTCGAGCAACTGAATGTGTGCACTCAAAGCAATCTTTTTCATTGTTTTAAGATATAAAAAACACTGTATTCTTAGGGGTTTCCAGCAACAATTTAAATACCTTTAGGCGAATTTGTATGGATAGGAATTTACTTTACCCACTTCAGTTTAACGCACAACTGCATTACCGCCTTTGGGGAGGAGAGCGACTCAAAACCCTTTTGGGTAAAGCTAGCGCACCCAGCTCCTGTGGAGAGTCGTGGGAAATCTCGGCTTTGGAGGGAAAAAACTCGGTGGTTTCCAACGGTCCATTCAAAGGGAAAAAACTGTCCGAATTAATTTCTGCCCATCCCGAAGCGGTTTTAGGCGAAAAGAGCCTTGCACGCTTTGGCGAAAACTTCCCTTTGCTCATTAAATTCATCGACGCTAAGGAACCCTTGTCGGTTCAAGTTCACCCCAACAACGCTTTAGCTCAAGAACGACACAACTGCTGGGGAAAAAGCGAAATGTGGTATATTATTGATGCTAGTCCCGAGGCTGCACTTACCTTAGGCTTTAATCAAAGTATTAATTCGAGCGACTTCCAACAGCGCTGTAAAGACAGCGACTTAGCTTCAATTTTACAAGAACAAAAAGTGCGTAAGGGCGATGTTGTTGATGTGCCCGCCGGCTTGCTCCACGCCATTGGCGGAGGCATTCTTTTGGCCGAAATACAGCAGGCGTCGGATATCACCTACCGTGTTTATGATTATGACCGTATCGATGCCAAGAAAGGGAAAGCACGTCGTTTACACCAAGAAAAAGCGCTGGCTGCCATTGACTTTTCGTTGAAGGGATCCTTGTTGGACTATAAAACAGAAGAAAACAAGGCCGTGGATTTGGTCCATAATGACCATTTTTCGACGAAAATCATCCACTTAAACGGTCAATATTCCGCTGCTTCTGATAAAAATGACTCTTTTGAAATCCTTATAGGGGTTGAGGGAGCTGCGCAGTTAGACTACGAAGGAGTTGAGTACGAAATTGGTTTGGGGAACTGCCTTTTGCTGCCCGCAGCGCTAAACTCATATCAGCTTAAAGGCAAAGGAAAGGTGCTTTCTGTTAAGGTTTAATTTATTCTACTTCAGGTCTTAAAATAGCATAACTGTAATTATCACTCCAACCCGTTTTTAGGGGAAGAATTTTACGATGGCGCCCTTCGCGCTGCATGCCCACTTTTTCCAACACCCGTATGGATTTTGCGTTCTCCACCGCTACACCTGCTTCCACACGATGCAAATCAAGGCTGTTAAACGCGTATTCCAGCAGTGCTTTTACGGCTGCTGTCGCAAAGCCATTTCCCCAATAGTCTGGGTGCAAGGAATAACTTATTTCCCCCTTTTTAAACCGCTCGGGAGCGAGGATTAGGCTAATCTCCCCCATAAAAACGCCTTGTTTGTTTGCAATAATCCAGCCCAAGTGGTCTTTGTTGGCTGGATCGAGCTTTGGCGCTAAGATCGCTTCCGTGGTGCTTTGGTTTTTTGGAATCCCAATGGTGTTGAAAGCCGCCACTTCTGGATGTGCATGCAAAGCAAAAACAGCAGGTACATGCGCCGCTGTAAGGGGGATTAAGGTTAATCGGTCGGTGTGGAGTAAACTATTCATAGAAAGCCTGAGATACGTCTTAATGCGCAAGCTACGTTCTTTTTTGGCACAAAAAAAGCCCCTAAAAAAAGGGGCTTGATAAAAATGTTAATCTAAGGGATTAGTTGTTCAAGGCCTCTGCACCCCCAACAATTTCAAGGATTTCGTTGGTAATGGCTGCCTGACGCGCTTTGTTATAGGTCAGTTTTAACTGATCGCGTAACTCGGTCGCATTGTCGGTCGCTTTGTGCATGGCCGTCATTCGCGCTCCGTGCTCACTGGCAAAGGAATCACGAAGGGCTTTAAACAACTGCATTTTGATGCTCTTAGGCAACAACTCATTGACGATTTCTTCTTGCGTAGGCTCGAAGATATAGTCTGTACTCGCCTCGTTCTTGTCTTCAGTAGTAGCAACAATAGGCAAGAGGGTTTCGGTAGTTACAATTTGTGTAGCCGCATTTTTAAAGCGGTTGTAAATCACTTCTACCTTGTCGTATTCTTTGTTGGCAAAACGCTCCATAGCATCGCTGGCGATAGCGCTGGCGTTGGCAAAGGTCAATGCGTCAAAAATAGCGTTGTCGTTTGCTGCTACAGTGTGGGATTTCGAAAGGATATCGTCGCCCTTTTTCCCCAAAGTAACCAACTCAATACTTTGCTGCGAATGGTCGGCAATGTATTGGTTGACCGCTTTAATGATGTTGGAATTGAACCCGCCACAAAGTCCTCTGTTTGAGGTAATGGCGATGAGCAAAACCTTCTCTACTGGACGCTCTTGGGTGTAAGGATTAGGGGTGTCCCCATCGATAGCACCACTGAGGTTTTGGATGAGCTCGGTCAATTTATCAGAATACGGTCGCATGGCAGTAATGGCGTCTTGGGCCTTCTTTAATTTGGCCGCAGATACCATCTTCATGGCAGAAGTAATCTGCATGGTCGAGGAGACCGAGGCAATCCGATTGCGTATTTCTTTTAAGTTCGCCATAGCGATTTATTCAAATTGAGCGGAAATACTCTTGGCCACTGCGTTAAGGGTGTCGAGTACCTCATCGGTTAATTTTCCAGCTTTAATGGTGTCTAAAGTATCGCGGTGCTTGGCGTTGAGTTCTTCCAAGTAGGCTTTTTCAAAAGCTTTTACTTGATCAACTGGCACGTTGCGCAACAAGTTTTTCGACCCCGCATAGATAATCGCTGTTTGATCTTCTACGGTATAGGGGTCGTTTTGTGCTTGCTTTAAGATTTCCACGTTACGACGCCCTTTCTCGATTACGTTCAAGGTAGCAGCATCGAGGTCAGATCCAAACTTAGCAAAGGCTTCCAATTCACGGAATTGCGCTTGGTCGAGTTTTAAGGTTCCCGATACTTTCTTCATCGACTTGATTTGCGCTGAACCTCCTACACGCGATACAGAGATCCCTACGTTAATCGCTGGACGTACCCCAGAGTTGAACAAGTCAGACTCCAAGAAAATCTGTCCATCAGTAATCGAAATTACGTTGGTTGGGATATAGGCGGAAACGTCTCCCGCTTGGGTTTCAATAATAGGAAGGGCGGTCAAAGAACCTCCTCCTTTTACTTTGTCCTTCAAGGAAGCAGGAAGGTCGTTCATGTCTTTTGCGATATCGTCGTCGGCAATAACCTTGGCCGCACGCTCTAATAAACGCGAGTGTAAGTAGAATACATCTCCTGGGTAGGCCTCGCGTCCTGGAGGACGACGTAACAATAACGACACCTCACGGTAAGCCACCGCTTGTTTTGACAAGTCATCATAGATAATCAAGGCTGGACGCCCTGTGTCTCTAAAGTACTCGCCAATGGCCGCTCCAGTCATGGGAGCATATACCTGCATAGGTGCAGGGTCAGAAGCGTTTGCTGCAACTATGGTTGTATACGCTAAGGCTCCTTTGTCTTCAAGGGTTTTAGCGATTGCAGCAACGGTAGAGGCTTTCTGTCCTACGGCAACATAGATACAGTAAACAGGCTCTCCTGCGTCGTAAAATTCTTTTTGGTTGAGGATGGTGTCGATACAAACGGTTGTTTTCCCGGTTTGACGGTCACCAATAACCAATTCACGCTGCCCGCGACCTACTGGAATCATGGCGTCGATGGACTTGATTCCTGTTTGCATGGGCTCGTTTACTGGCTGACGGAAGATTACCCCAGGCGCTTTACGCTCAAGTGGCATTTCGTACAATTCTCCTTCAAGAGCACCTTTCCCGTCGATTGGGTTTCCTAAGGTATCTACCACACGACCAACGATTCCTTCACCCACTTTTACCGAAGCAATGGTGTCGGTGCGTTTTACGGTGTCTCCTTCTTTAATTCCTTTTGAAGGCCCCAATAATACAACCCCAACATTATCTTCTTCAAGGTTGAGAACCATTCCTTCTAGTCCTGAGTCAAAACGAACCAATTCTCCGTATTGTGCATTAGACAAGCCATAGACACGGGCAATTCCGTCTCCTACCTCCAATACAGTTCCTACTTCGTTAAGCGAAGAAGAGGCTTCGATGCCTGCGAGTTGGTCTTTTAAGATTGCTGAAACTTCAGCGGGTTTAATTGCTGCCATTTTTTACTATTTAAGCGCTATAATTCGTTTGTGTCAATTCTCTTTTTAAATGATCCAGTTGGTGGGCTACGCTGGCGTTGTATTGCAAGTCGCCAATGCGTAAAATAAAGCCTCCAACTATGGATGGGTCTACCTTGTTTTCAAGGCTAATTTCTGCGGAAGATAGTTGCTTCGCCTTGGCGAGAACAACTTTTTCTAAAGCAGCAGTAAGGGGCACCGCTGTGGTAACTACGGCCGTTTCTTTTCCTTGGTGTTTTTCCAATAAGGAGAGGTAGGCTGCAGCCACTTGTTCCAATAAATCAATGCGATTGTTACGGGTAAGCAAATCGATCAATTGCTGACTTAGCGCGTCCAAAGCAGGGAAAACTTTCTTTAAGCTTTCTTGTTTGCTCGCATTGGGAATTACAGGGTTTTCAAGAAAAACCGATAAGTCATTGCTTTCAGCAAAGGTCGCCTGAATGGTCTGCATGTCATTGGCCACTGCACTTTCTTTCTTTCCGTCGAGGGAAGTACTCAAAACAGCTTTGGCATAACGTAAAGCGGCACGCGTATTCTTCATCGCTTATTTGATCTCAATATCGTTCACTAATTTCTCAACCAGTGCTTGTTGTTTTTTCTCGTCTGCCAATTCGCCTTGTAGCACCTTTTGTGCGATGTCGATTGACAAAGTCGCAACTTGGTTTTTCAATTCGTTGATGGCAGCGTTTTTCTCTTGCTCAATCGCGGCTTGTGCAGCCGAGGCGATCTTGTCGGCCTCGAGCTGTGCAGCTTCTTTGGCTTCATTGATCATTTGAGTGCTGGCTTTTTTCGCATCAGCCAATAAGGCGTCGCGTTCAGCTCTAGCTTCTTTCAAGATACGCTTGTTGTCGGCTTGAACAGCTTCCATGTCGGCTTTGGCTTTTTCAGCCGAATCCAAGGCATCTTTTATGGTGTTTTCTCTTTCCTCAACAGCAGTTAAGATAGGCTTCCAAGCATATTTTGCTAACAAAAACAAAAGCCCAACAAACAAGAGTGTTTGCCAAACAAAGAGACCTAATGAGAATTCTTCTATTAATTTTTCCATGTGTTCTATCTAAATTCAATGAGAGAAATAAAGCTGCCGCCAACCGCGGATCAGCTTTATTTCAAATGATTGTGTCTTAAACTGCGAATAATGCAGCAAAACCAATTCCTTCAATCAAAGCAGCAGCGATCAACATTGCTGTTTGAATTTTTCCGTAAGCTTCTGGCTGACGAGCAATGGCGTCCATAGCAGATCCACCGATACGGCCAATCCCCATTCCTACACCAATTACTACGATACCTGCTCCTACTAATGCTGGAATTTCCATAGTGTTTGATTTAAATTAAACAATCGTTTCATTACTCAAAGGAGTAAAGTTCTTAATGATGCTCGTGCTCTTCGGCGGCAAAACCGAAATAAAGAGCAGAGAGCATGGTGAATATATACGCCTGTAAAAAGGCAACTAAAATTTCAATCAAGGAGATGGCAAAGGCCAATCCAAACGACAAGGGGCTTCCAATCCAACTTTTAAAGATGAACATTAAACCAATCAAGCTCATCAATACAATATGGCCTGCTTGCATGTTGGCGTATAAACGAATCAACAAGGAAAAAGGTTTAATAAAAATCCCAAGCACTTCAATGGGAATTAAAATGATGTATAACGGAAGTTTTGCAAACCAAGGCATGGTGCTGCCAAGGGGATCAAAAATGTGTAACCAGTAGTCTTTCGTTCCTGTAACATTGGTAATGATAAAGGTCAATAATGCCAGTCCGAAGGTAACCGCAATATTTCCTGTAACGTTTACCCCAAGTGGTGTCATCCCCAAAAGGTTGAGGAACCAAATAAAGAAGAAAATGGTTAGCAAGAAGTTGATGTATTTCTTGTACTTTTTCTCTCCAATGTTTGGTCGTGCAATATCGTCGCGAACATACAACACTATGGGCTCAAGGAAACGACCAACGCCTCCTGCTAGACCGCCGTTTTTCGCGTAAGATTCGGCTTGTTTTTTAAACAAGACAAACATCAACACAACCACCAAAAACATGCTTACTACACTTTTGGTAATCGAAAAGTCAAGTGGTTTTGCATTGGTAGGGTGATGTTCTTCATCGTAGTTGATGGTCCCATTTGCGTCGGTGCGGTAAATTTTATTGTGGTAAAGGGCGTAATAATTTCCATCTACCTCAGCAACCGTTTCTCCGTGGTGGAATTTGGAAGACGAAAACACTTTTAACCCATTGTCCCACAAAATAATGGGAAGCGGGGCGCCAATGTAAACGTGTTCTCCTTTCTCGTTGGTGTAGGAAAACAAGCTGAAGTCATAGGCATCTTGCAAGTGATGCGCTATGTATTCTTTGATTTCTGTTTTAAGGTCTCCCGATTGAGCTTCTTCTTTTGTATTTGCAAGGCTTACGCTAGCGAAAAGTAAAGCGAATAGAAGCGTGGCTTTTTTGACCTGGTCTAAAATAGTAGTATTGCTATTCATTCGAACTGAAATTCGAGTGCAAATGTAGTGCATTAAAGCGGAAGGAAAAACCCAACAAGACTATAATTTATTCAATCTATTAATTAAAATAGCTGTTTCTAAAATTAATGCGGTAAAGTAGGGAACAAAAAAGCTGAAACGTTCCGCTATACTTAGGACTCCGTCGGCTTTGAACAAGGGTTGTAATAAGAGGAAAAAAAGAACAAATTTTAGTCCGCTAGCGAACAAATAAATCCACGCAATCGCATGGCTCATGCGGTCGAATGCTTTGTTAAGCGCCCAGAGCAGGCACAGTGCAAAGAAAAAGTTTCCTAAATAGCATTCCCAGAAAAAGAGCGCTGCTGGTTGAAGACCTTGTTGTGTCAAGAGAAAATAGTGGCCGCTTCCCACCAAAAAGAAAAGCAAGATAAAGCCTAAAAAAAAGCGCCGATCCACCGTTAAGAGAGCTTTTGGGTTTGTTGTTGAATGAGTCGCAGCACGACCAAGAGGGCAAAAACACAAAAACCGAGGGTAAACCACGGTTTTGATGTTGTATAGCGGGTGTCAAAGTAATTGCCTGCTTGAACAGCCAAATACATCAATAGGCCAATTTGAACGGCCAATGAGAAAAAGACAAGCCAGCGATTAGGCTGTTTTTTCACGTTTCCCAGCAATGGATTTAACGTCTGCTGCCGATTTCATCGAACACTTGGCGTTGAATACAGCTCCTGATTCTACGATGAGTTTCCCAATCACCACTTCGCCTTCAATGATACTTGTTGACTTTAACGAAAGGCTTTCTTTTACTTCAATATTTCCTGTAAATCTACCTTCAACGTCGGCATAGGTACAGTTTACTTTCCCGTTGATAACCCCCTCTTTTCCAATCACTACTTTTCCTGAGGTAGTAATAGAACCTTCGAGTGTTCCGTCGATTCTGAAGTCTGCTTCAGAAACAATTTCTCCGGTGATTTTAGTGCTTCGCTCAATGCGATTGGGTTGTCCGTTGTGATCGTTATTTTTCATTTTTATGGTGTTTTGTGTATGGCTTCCCAGCTTTTAAAACGTTGAATTTGTTCATACTGAGCGGATAAAAGTACAAAATTATTTAGGTTCTGGTTGAAATTAGGAAGATCTCCCCACTTTTTAAGGAAATAATCGGTGTCGGGCAATTCCCCTTTGGTGTGCAGCACAATAAATTTGGTGTTTCTACTGTAAGCGTCTTGGGTAACCTTCCATGCGGTTTTTCCCTCTTCGGCCAATTGCTCTTGCAGTGCCTGAACAAGTGTGTCTAATGCTTGTTCTTCGGGGAAAGACAACACCCACTTATAGGTGTTTAACACCAGAGGTTTGTATTTCATTTGACGTTCTTCGTCCAAGCGCTCAAGGGTGGTTTTAGCTAAAACGCCCTCCTTGGTGTTAGGGTGAATTTCACGTAATTTTTTTAAGCTTAAAATATAGGCTTCCTCTCCGTCTAATCGTCCAACGGCAATGGCTTTCAAAAAAGCTACTTTGGGCGCCAAGGGCGTTCCGCTCACAATGACTTCAAGGTTTTCACAAGCCACAAGTACCCGTTTAAAATCTTGGCTTAAATAGGCGCGGTACGCTTTCTCATACAAACCGCTTGGGCTTTGATTTTCGGCTAGGGTATAGTTTTGTGGATCGCGCACAATTTGAGCGAAAGGCGAGTCGGGAAAACGGGAAAGGAGGGTGTTTTTATACGCCTGTGCTTTTTCTGGATCAGTACTTTCTAAAATTTTAAAGCTGTGATACAACGCGCTCACTTCTTGATTTTCGGTGGGTTTGAGTGCGAAGACTTTCTCAAAGCGAGCCAAGGCCAAGGCATTGTTTTTGAACTTTTCTTTGTACAAAATTCCCACGTCCAAATAGGCCTGTTTTCGGTCTTTGGCCAATGCCGCCAAGGCGAGGGTGTCGGTTGGAATTTGCTCTACAAAGAAGTCGGGGGTTTCAATAAAAAATGAAGTGTTTTCTTGTTCTTGAGTCGTCGCGGCGGTTGCCGTATTTTCAATGTTAACCGTGTTTAAGCGGTTCCAATTATCGGCGTTTGGTCGATTCCCCCAAGTCGATAAAAAGGCTTGTTTTCCTTGAACAACCAAGCGTTCGTTGTAAAAATAAAAGACGTTTGCAGCGTTGTTTCCAAAACTGAACAATCCTTTTTTCTCTTCTTCAATCGCGGCTAATTCTTTGGCGCGCTTTTCATCGATGACATTCTGGAAAAAGGCCAACTGCGCTTCTTTGGTCATGGCGGCTAAAGCGAGGATGCTGTCGGTCGACTGAATCACTTCTTCCAAGGCAATGACCTCATCTAAACCGTCGCGTTCGCGTTGCACATTGGTTTTTAGTCGCCCTTCCTCGGGGATTTCCCGTAACAAGCTGTCGAGATAGGCGCCTGTTTTAACATAGCCCCCTTCTTGGAAATGGTAGTCGGCCAACTCGCGGTAATTGGCCATTCTTGTCGAGGCATCTGCATAAGGGCTTTGTGAGGATTTATCGTAAAAACGCAAGGCCAAGCTGTCCTGCTCATTCGCCAGTAAATAGCGGGCTTCTTGTTGGTGAATGAGGTGGAGGTAGGGTTGGTTTTCAAAAAGCTTACTCAGTTTTTCCAGGGCGGGTAAAGGGCTTACCGAATCGCGGAGCGCTTGCAAACGAATGGTTTGGAGTTTGGCCTGCATCCAGAATATTCGCGGTGCTTTTCGTTTCCAAGAAACAATGGTCTGGTAGGCTTGTCGGGCACTATCGAGGTACTGCGCCTGCTCGAGCAATTGTGCCTCGATGTAACGGTAGCGCGCTTTGGTCGTTTTATCTTTTTCTGCCAAGGCCGCTCGTGTAATATAAACCCGAGCGGAATCTTGATTTTTTAAGTTGAGATAGGCTTGCGCCACGGTCGCATTTACCTGAGCATAAAGCGGTGCTTTAAAAATCATACGCTGCGCTATAGGCTTGAGGTTATCCACAACCAAGGCATTATTTCCCAAACGCAAATTGGTTTTCTCCCGCCAAAGTTTGCCTTCATAATAGACTTCTTCGTTCCCAAAATAGCCTTCGAGTAAGAAATTAAACGCTTCAAGGGCCGGTAAAAAACGACGGTCAAAATAGCGGGCTTTCCCCAAGAGCAAATAGGCGTCTTGGATTTGTCTATTGCGCTGTTTGCCTCCAATGTTCATGGAGTGTTTTTGAATGGCCTTTACTGCTTTTTCTTCGGCAATTGTAAAACTGGGAATGCTGGCGTTACTCTCCTCGTCTTCCCCTTGCAGGGTGATAGGTTCAACGGGGAGGACGGCTAAAAAGTTGTCTCGGTTGTTTTGATAGAGGACTGCCTTCCCAATTTCCAAGGCTTCTTTTCCGTTAAAAAGCACATTGAATTTGGTGTTTAAGGCGTGGTATTCGCGGTTGACCAAGTTGTTCTTTTGGGTGGAGCAGGCTAAAACCACTCCCCCTAGAAAAATCAACAGTACCGTGCGTGTGCTAAAGGTCAAAAAAAAGCTTTAGTACTATAACTGAAAAAGCCGCGATTTAGTGTGTTATTGACCCGAAAAATACGCCTCCAGTTCCTTTAATGTGGCTGCGCTTTTTGGCGTGTCTTTAACCACCTCTCCTTTTTCGAGCAAAAGAATGCGGTCGCAAACCTCGGTCACGTGGTTCAAATCGTGGGAAGACACCAAAAGGGTGGTCGCTTTGTTTTCTTCGCTAGACAAGAAGTTTTTTAAGCGAATTTGAGAACTCGGGTCAAGGTTGGCAAAGGGCTCATCTAGAATAATGAGCTCGGGTTGCCCAATAAATGCCGCGGCTAAACCAATCTTTTTTTGGTTTCCTTTTGAGAAGTCGCGGATGTACTTTTTTTGGTTGAGCACCTCCCCGTTAAAAAATTCTTCAAAGCGCCCCAAAAAGTCCTTCAACGTATGCGTGTCCACCTTGCGCAGCTGCGCGACAAATTCAAAGTACTCCTCTGGAGTGAGGTAATCAATGAGGAAGTTTTCATCGATAAAGGCCGCGGTTTGCTTTTTCCATTCTTCACTTTTAGCCACCTCAACACCGCCAATGGTCACCGTTCCGGTACTGGCTTGAATTAGGTCGAGGAGCAAACTAAAGAGGGTGGTTTTTCCCGCACCATTATTTCCTACAAGGCCAAAGTGTTCGCCCTTTGAAATGCTGAGCGCGTCAAGCGAAAGAACGGTGGCATCGCCATAGGTTTTGGAGAGCTTATTGACTTCTATCATATTGTTATTTATTAAATGCTGCTATGGTTTCGTGTTTTTGTTCAATGTAGAGTTGGGTAATCTTTGTGGCCATTTGTTGGCGCAATAAAATTCCCAAAACGCCCGCCCCGGCCAAACAAAGAATTCCGGCCGTAGGGGAAATGAATTGAGCCGGCAGGCCATATAAAATTACAGGCAACACCATTTTTGGAATGGTGAGTAAAAATTGGTTCAGCGAAAATGCTTGGGTGTTGTCAAAGGCTTTGGCTTTGACATTGAGTTTCATGGGGGTTTTGTTGAGTAGCCCGCCAAAGAGGGTAATCCAAGTCCCCAGGCCTATATTGAAAAAAGAACCTGCAACGATAATCGCTAACACATCCCACCCAAAGTAAACATAGGGTACCGCTAAAAGAGTACAGAAAGCCGTGACAAAAGCCATGAGGTTCCACTTTGACAAGAGGTAATTTTTATACGAAAGGTTTTGGGTCATCAAGAGCTTGTAGTAGCTGCTGTCCCAAGCAGGAACATAGTTTCCAAAGGTTAAGGTAAATCCTCCGGTAACAAACATTCCAGCAAAAGCGAGGACATACGGCTGATTGCGGTAGATTTCTTGCGGGAAAAAGACCAAGCCGTAAAACAGAAAGAGGAAGGACATAACCACAATTTGACGTGGTCGAGCGTTTCGAATAACCAAGCGTAAATCGTTCTTTAAAAAAAGAGCGTCTTCTCCAAAGACATTTAAAAATGCAAATCCTCCTCCTCGAACTTGGGTCTTCTTTTTCTTTAAACCAGCATCCATATAAAACCCCCGCTTTAAGAAGGAATAAACGAGACGGTAACTGCATAAAGCAAGGAGGACAAAAAGGGCCAAATAGTTGGTGTCTTCTACCACACGGTCAAAGGCTTTTCCCACCCATGCACCGCTATCGAAAATGGAATAATAATCTAGGGCAACGGTGGACGCAAGGAGCAGGAGTAGGCCAACAAAAAAGCGGTTGTCTTTGTTGATGATGTAAATGATAAAATTGATGCAAAGCGTGGTGAGCACCAAAGCCATCCACCAGGCCGCGACCTGCGTCGCTAAATAGTCATCGCGATACATGGAAATGGCAAAGGGGAGGTAAATGATAAAAGGGGTCAAATTAAACCCTGAAAAGACCGAACGAAATAAAACCTGATTGATGATCTTGCTTTTTTTGAGGGGCAAAAGAATGAGGCTTTGGATATTGGTGACAGGCAATTGCTGCAAAAAGAAACGCAGGATAAATTCAAAAAAGAACAGGTACACTAGCACACTGTTGAATACTTCTAGCGGCTCTTTGGTTAATACATTTTTGTTTAATCCCGGGTAAATAAAGCTTGCCCCCAAAACAAAAGCGCCTATGAAATAGAGCATGACCAAAGCCATGACAATTTTGATCGACAGTTTGGCTTCCCATTGTGGAGCGCGAAAGCTCTCTTTGAATTGTAAGGAAAATAAATTCATTTGATTCGTTCTTCTACTTATTGGTCTAAACTCTTCGGTTTTCGTTACAACGCCCATCGATTATTGTTTATTTTTACCACAAAAAAAAGATGAGCACACATCAATTGCTAAGCGTTCAATCGATCGATCGACTCACGCCCTCCTCGGTGGCTATTTCCTTTGAAGTTCCAGCAGCCTTGCAAGCCGATTTTGCCTTTAAGGCAGGACAATATTTAAGTTTGGAAACCACGATAAACGGAGCTGCTGTTCGTCGTTCTTACTCCTTGTGCTCTGCTCCCCACGAAGGCACATTAACGGTTGGGATTAAGCAGGTTCCGCAAGGTGTTTTCTCTACTCATGCGAATGAGGAAATCAAGGTGGGAGATCAACTGGGTGTCGCGCCTCCAGAAGGCCGCTTTGTTTATGTCCCCAACGGTAGCGAAGGAGAAATTCTCTTGATTGCTGCAGGAAGCGGAATCACCCCTGTTTTTTCCATTTTAAAAACGGCTTTGGCCAAACAGGCAAACACCAAAGTGCGTTTGGTCTATGGGAATAAATCTCCTGAAGAAGTCATGTTTAAGGCAGAGCTTGAAGCGCTTGAAAAAGAACATGCCGATCAATTCAAGGTGCACTGGGTCTATTCGCAAAGCAATGAAGCCAATGCCCTCTTTGGTCGTATTGATAAAAGCGTAGTGAATTATGCCTTAAATCAGGCTGAAGCGCTACCCGATCAAGTGTTCTTGTGTGGTCCTGAAGGCATGATTGAAACGGCTAAAGAAAGTCTTGAAGCAGCGAACGTCGCGACAGAGAACATCCATTTTGAATTGTTTACTGCGGCTACAGCCGTTGCGCCTAGCGAAGCAAAAGCCGATGGACAAGTGGAATTGTTGATTACTGCAGACGGGGAGGATTTCAGCCTAGCAACGACTGAAGATAAAACCTTGCTCGATGCTGCGCTCAACCAAAAAATTGATGTCCCCTACTCCTGCCAAGGCGGGGTGTGCTGCAGTTGTATTGCACGTGTGACAGAAGGAAGTGCTAAAATGGATAACAATCAAATTTTAACCGACGATGAAATTGCGGAAGGTCTTGTCTTAACCTGTCAAGCTTTTCCAACCTCAGCTAAGGTTAAAATCGATTATGACGACGTGTAAGATTATCGCTTAAAGCGGAAGGCCGTATTTCCCAAAAAGAAGCAGCACAAAAAACAACAAGAAAAGCAGTTCACGCACCCACGCACGTTTTATTTCTTCCAATAAACGCGTGGATAGTGTGGTCACTACCATGATGGGCAGTAGCCATGCCATTTGGTTCTGCGCCTGAAAAAATAACACAAAAACAAATCCGGCAAGGGCAGTAGCCAACAAGGCGTATATCCCCACCCCATAGGCAGCACTTTTCGCGCTCATGTCAATGTAATGACGCAGGGCCGAAAAGAGTAGTAACAGCAATAAAAACAGCCACCAGATATTCGTTCGTAAAGGGCTGTTCCAGGGGAGTTCAAAAGCAACTTGTGTAAATGAAATTCCCGTCAACAAACGGCTTTGGGGAAAAAAGAACGTAAAGGTTACTTCTAAGAGAAAGAGAGCTGCCAAAGGAAGGAGAGAGATAACAAAGGTTCTCAAATCCAATCCTCCTTGGAATGAAAGAATAACCCATACCAAAGGAAAAAACAAGAGCCCTGGAGGATAAAACAGGCCCCCTAGAAAAATAAAAAAGGCCGCATTAAAGGTTTTCTTGATTTGTCCTCCAGACTGGTCAATCCCCACCAAAAAGTTGAGCCCCACCCAATAAAAAAAGAAGCACAAGGTCGCCCAATTGTACCATTGCTGTAGAGGAAGCGCAAAGACAAACAAAGCGAAAAAGACAAGGTGATAATTTGCTTTCGTCGCCCAATAGCGTTGTTTGACCACCCAATCTATCGCCAACATACAACTACTCAATAGCGCTAGAGCTACCTTTCTTTCTGCATCAAAAGGATCGGATTCAGAAAGAGAAAAGTCGTGGCTATAAACGGCTAGACCCAACAAGCCCAAAGCGAGTAAATAACTGAAAACCGATGACTTATTAAAAAAGGAAAGGATCATTATTTTCGTTGAAGTTCATACGCATAAAGTTGGCGCCCAATTTCCGCCAAAAAAGGAATCCCGATGGACTCAAACTCGTAGAGGTTGTCGTTAAAGGTTTCGTTTTCGTTGACGAGGATGGTCGCTGCCAAGAAAAATTCTACGCCTTCTTCTTCGGCTTTGATGTAGGCCACGTCGGTCAATGTCCCATAGGCATAGCCCACCTTGTTGTAAATGCGAAGACCGTCGTGCATTTCGTCTTTGGTGTCGCCATAGAGGAAGAATTTTCCGTAACTATCGTAGTATTCGTCACTGTTGTTGTAGGCTTCAATTTGACTTTCAAGGGTGTTGCGACTCATCCAGAAACGCAAAAAGTCGAGCTGTTGGGAGGTCAAGTCAAAACGCGCTTCCGTGGGAAAGGTTTCTGGAAAAATCAACCGTTTTAAAACGGCAAGCTGTGCGCTCAAGGCCATCCAATTTTTCTGTGAAAAGTCCATGGGTTGAGCCACTTTCTCTCCTGATTTCATGTAGGCTTTTCCTTTGCTTTGCGCTTTGAGTTTTACCGTGGGTTGTGGGTGGGAATAACTGCTTTTTTGATGGTAAAGGGTGTCTTGCTTTTGCAGGAAAACATACTCCCAACTATTCTCATTGTCGGCGCCAAATAAAAATTTATGCCGAATGGCTGTATGTTCAATTCCTTTGTCTTGCAACATTTGATTGATGGATGCGCTTCCCACAAAATCAAAAAGGTAATTGTAGGCATCATTATCGCTCACCAAAAAGATCTTTTTAATCAAATGACCAATGGTCAGCTCTCGTCGTGGGTGGGTGCTGTCTTGTTGAATAATATACTCCCCCGTTTTAGGGTTTACTATATGAAAAGGGGTGTCTTGAGTAATTGGAACGCCTGCTTTCTTGAGTTGATTTAACTTTTCGAGGGCTAAAACGGCTATGGGCAGCTTTACCGTACTCGCTGGATAAAAGTAGAGCGAGTCGTCTTGCTGAAAGCGATACTCGCTCAACTGAGGTTTGTTTTCTTGATCGCGGTCGATAGCAAAATACAACAATTGAACTTGGTGTTGCTCGAGTTGATCAACGACCCTTTTGATTTTAGGATCATCGCTTTGCACAATCGTTTCCAAGGGGTTTTCTTGGGCTTGTGTGGCAATGCTTCCCAACAAACAAAGGAGGAAGAAAAACACTTGGGGAGATAAATTTTGCAGAATGCTAGCCATTCTTCTGCTTATATTTTTCATACTTTTGCAAGGTAAATAAAATACTTCGCTCAACATGAAAGAAATCTTTGAAGCAATTGCCTGGTTATTTGAAGAAGTTTTGTTTGTTCCACATCAATTTCTATCGGATTTAGAATTGAAAAACTGGTGGATTGCCAATGGAGTAAATTTCTTTTTCCTTTTGGTTGGTTTCGTTGCTATGGTCTACTGGATCAACCAGTTAAAGCAATTTAACGACCGTGGAGAGGAAAACAAAGATCCGTCGGCGCACTCTTTCCTATAGGTCAAAGCCTAAATCTTTTCGGTAATTCATTCCTTCGAAGGAAATCCCCTCGATGGTAGCATAGGATTGCTTTAACGCAGCTCTAAAATCGCTTCCATAGGACGTTACTGCGAGCACTCTTCCACCTGAAGTTAGGGTTTCTTCTCCTGCTAATTGTGTCCCTGCGTGGAATAAAATACTCTCGCTTTCGTTCGCTAGCCCTTTCATTACTTTTCCTTTTTCATAGGCTTCAGGATAACCTCCCGAAACGAGCATAACCGTTGTTGCACTGCGCTCATCGACTTGTAAATCGACTGTGTTGAGTTCTCCTTTTGCGGTGGCCGATAGCAGTTCTACCAAGTCGTTTTTCACCCTTGGAAGCACCACTTCGGTTTCTGGGTCACCCATGCGCACATTGTATTCAATTACATAGGGGTCGTCGCCTACCTTAATTAATCCAATAAAGACAAAGCCAATAAAAGGGAGGTTTTGTTCTTGGAAGCCTGCAATGGTAGGAAGGACAATGCGTTGGTGTATTTTCTCTTCAAATTCTGGCGTGACAAAAGGGACTGGCGAAATGGCGCCCATCCCTCCGGTGTTGAGTCCCGTATCTCCTTCCCCAATGCGCTTGTAATCTTTCGCCATGGGAAGTGTGAGGTGGTTTTTTCCGTCTGTCAAGACAAAACACGAAAGTTCAATTCCGTCTAAAAACTCTTCGACCACCACGGTTTGTGACGCTTTCCCAAACTTTTGATCGACCAACATGGCTTTTAATTGAGCTTGAGCTTCGGCTAGGTCGTCGATAATCAAAACCCCTTTCCCGGCAGCTAGTCCGTCGGCTTTTAAGACATAAGGCGCTTTCATTTGGGTGAGGAAGTCGAGCCCTTCAGCGAGGGTTTCGGCAGTAAAGCTGGCATATTGTGCCGTAGGAATGTTCTGCTTTTTCATGAATTCTTTAGCGAACTCTTTGCTTCCTTCTAAACGGGCCGCTTCTTTTTGAGGGCCAATTACCGCCACATGTTTTAGATCTTCATCGGCGAGAAAAAAGTCGTGAATTCCATGGACAAGCGGATCTTCTGGTCCAACAACCACCATTTCAATTTGGTGTTCCAAAACGGCAGCTTTAATCCCGTCAAAATCGTTTACGCCTAAGGCAAGATTAGTCGCAATAGCGGCTGTTCCTGCATTTCCAGGAGCGACAAAAAGTTGATCACATAATGGGCTTTGGGCAATTTTCCATGCGAAGGTGTGTTCTCTACCTCCCCCGCCAACGATGAGTATATTCATGGGTATAAATTTCAGCACAAAGATAAAGAAGCTATTCTTTAAGCGGCGCTTTTTTTGCTACAGCTTTTACCGCTTCCCCAATCGCTTCCAACGGTAAGCTCTAATGAACTTCCCTTGGGCTTCATCTACCAAGAAAGGGAGCTGTTTTAAGCTTGATTGAAAATAGCCATTCAAAACGGCAAAACTCCAAGCCAAGGATTTTTTGCTCCATCCGCTTTTTAATGCGGCCAAAAAACTCAACAGCCCTCCGTAACGCATGCGATAGAAGGCTTCTCCTTGTCGGCGTGCTGCAGCCTCCTTGTAGTTCGATCCAACTGGCCTTAGGTGTTTTACTTTTAGTTCAGGCAGGGTTTTGACTTCATAGCCGTAAAAGCGCGCTAGAAGCTCGTCTATGGTGTCCCATCCCATAGCAGAGCGCAATCCTCCCATCGCTTGGAAACAAGCGCTGTGGTAGGCTTTAAATGCGCCTCTAACGTGGTCTTGTTGCATGGGGTGATTCAATTTCCACTCCCCTCTAGCGTCTTGCTCGTAACAAAAGCCGCCAACAATGCCTGTGTTGGGCAATTCAAATGCCTTGAGCACGGTTTCGAAATAGT
Source organism: Candidatus Arcticimaribacter sp. (assembly GCA_011526275.1). GTDB lineage: Bacteria > Bacteroidota > Bacteroidia > Flavobacteriales > Flavobacteriaceae > Arcticimaribacter. The sequence goes on from WTJP01000143.1 coordinate 24,132, forward strand.
GTGGCGGTAAAATCAAATCGGCATCGAGTTTGACCAAGACATCATAAGGAGTTTTTACCTCCTTTAAACCTGCATTGAACGCGTCCACCACCTTTGCGCCCGGTAAATGTTTGGCCGATGATTTTTTATGAATAAAATGGGTGTTGGGATATTGCTTGGTCGCTGCTTGCATGATCTGCTCGGTCTCATCGGTCGAGTGGTCGTTGACCATTACAACCTCAGCCGGTAGCACCGTTTGAGCGAATAAAGACGCTAGTAGGCCGGGGAGAAAAGCGGCTTCATTGTGTGCAGGAATTACCACCACATACTTCATCTAAAATCGTTTTGTTGTGCTTAAGGCGCTAAAGCGCGGGCGTTTAACCTCTGTTGATGGGGTTCGGATTTCCTCTAAAGGCACCTCCAATTGATGCGCTTTGAGGATGTCTTTAGCGAAGCCGTACCAGGATTGTATGGTTTCCCCAGCGCAATGGTAAATTCCTCCTGGCGGTTGTTTTTCGATTAGACGAAGTAAGTAGGCACATAGTTGAGTCGTTGATGTAGGGGTGCCCACTTGGTCGTTGACCACCTGCAGGCTTTCTCCTGCGGTTGCTTTGTTTAAAATGGAGCGGTAAAAATTATGTCCGTGGGTACTGGCATAGAGCCATGCCGTTCTCACCACATAGTGGTTTTCACTCTCCGCTAAGACCAAGGCCTCCCCTTCCGCTTTGGTTTTTCCGTAGTGATTTACAGGCTGGGGGCGATCGTCTTCGGTGTAGGGATGCGCTTGCGCTCCGTCGAATACATAGTCTGTTGAAAGGTGGATGAGTTGGGTGTTGTAGTACGCACAAATTTTTGCTAAATGAGCTGCGGCAGTGACATTGACTAAACGAGCCTCCTGCTTTTCAAACTCGGCCTGCTTAACATTCGTATAGGCCGCGGTGTTGATACAAAATGTAGGGCGAAGTTCCTCTAATACCCTTTCCACCTCATCGGGCTTGGTAATATCTAGGTCCTTGCGTTTGTAAAAATGCCATTGGTAGTGCGGGTGGTTTTTCGCTTCTTCTTGAAGGCTAACTCCCAACTGCCCGGCTGCTCCTGTAACGAGAATAATGGGTTTATTCTTCATGGAACAACGGCCAATTTAAATCCCGTTCACTGATGATTTCTTCCCCCTTTTTCAGCCCCCAATCAAAGGCGAAATAAGGGTCTAAAGGTGCTATTCCTCCCTCGGCTTCGGGCGCGTAGGGCGCATCGACTTTGTAAAGTACCGTGGCCGAAG
>WTJP01000143.1:25489-29267 GCA_011526275.1 Candidatus Arcticimaribacter sp.
TTATAGGTTTCTGCAAAACTTCCCCGCTCGTCGCTGTAGAATTGAGGGACGATTTCAAAACAACCGTGCAATGGAGTAGGATGACTATTCATTGGAAACAAAAGCATTGATGGCTTTCCCGTAGTCACTTTCGGCTTGCTGGGTCGCCAGTTGTTGTAGTTCTTGCTTTGTGATGGCTCCTGAACGATAGGCTGCGATTTCTGGAGAACCCACCAAAACCCCTTGGCGCGATTGAATTGCTTGCACATATTGCCCTGCAGCGGTGAGGGATTCGATGGTGCCTGTATCGAGCCAAGTCGCTCCTAATTCTAACGGAGTTACCCTCAATTTCCCTTCCGCTAAATACTGTTGATTGATCTCCGTTATTTCTAGCTCTCCGCGTTTTGACGGACTTAAGTTTTTCGCTTTTTCGACAACGGTATTGTCATAGAGATAAAGGCCGGGAACAGCATAGGAAGATTTTGGTTGAGCGGGTTTTTCCTCTAAACCAATAGCCTGTTGATTTTCATCAAATTCCACCACCCCATAACGCTGTGGATCTTTCACTTGATAGGCAAAAATCTGTCCGCCCTTCGGTTTTCTATTTTGCTTAAGCTGTTCCAATTGCTTGGAGCCGTGGAACAAATTATCTCCTAGAATTAAAGCCACATCGTCCTTCCCAATAAACTCTTCCCCAATGAGAAAAGCTTCGGCGAGACCTTTTGGTGCAGCTTGTTCGGCGAAACGCAAAGTACAGCCCCAACGCGAACCGTCGCCTAAAAGCCGTTGGAAAAGGGGGAGGTCTTCAGGCGTTGAAATAATCAAAATGTCTTGTATCCCAGCGGCAATAAGGGTGGCCAAGGGATAATAAATCATGGGTTTGTCGTAAATGGGCATGAGTTGTTTACTCACCGAGAGGGTAAGTGGATACAATCGCGTGCCTTTTCCACCGGCTAAGACTATCCCTTTCATGCGTTATCGTCGCTTAAATATACTTCAAGATAGTGCCTTAGGGTGAGCTCGAGTGCTTTTTCAAAAGAAACTTTTGGTTCCCAACCCAATTCCGTTTTGATTTTTGTCGCGTCTATGGCGTAGCGATAATCATGTCCCAATCGATCGGGAACAAAGTCAATTTGACTTTCGTATGCCCCTCCATCTTGTCTTGGGCTAATGGTGTCTAGAAGGCTTAACAGTTTTCGGCAAAGGGCGATATTGCTGGATTCATTGTTTCCTCCAATGGCATAGGTTTCTCCTCGCTTTCCTTTTGCTAAAATGCGGACGATGGCTGCACAATGATCTTCAACAAAAAGCCAGTCGCGCACATTTTCTCCGCTCCCATAAATGGGAATTGATTTTCCCGCTAAGGCATTCCGCACTATGGTGGGAAGTAATTTTTCGTTGTGCTGGTGAGGGCCAAAATTATTAGAGCAGTAAGAGACCAAAGTGGGTAAACCATAGGTGTGGTGAAAACTTCTCACCCAATGATCGGCCGCAGCTTTAGAAGCGCTGTATGGGCTGTTTGGCGCGTAATTCGATTTTTCGTTAAACGCTCCCTCTTTCCCCAGGGAACCAAAAACCTCATCGGTAGAAATTTGGTAAAAACAGGCCGATTTGAATTCTTCTTTTAAGCTGTTGGATTCTTCCATCCAGAGTTTTCGCGCTGCCGCTAAAAGGGTGAAGGTTCCTTTGACATTGGTTTCCAAAAAAACTGCAGGTCCGGCGATGGAATTGTCCACATGCGATTCTGCAGCAAAATTAAGGACAACATGAGGTTGGTGGTGTTGAAAAAGCGCGTCTATTTTCTTTTCATCGGCGATATCTACTTCCTCTAAAATTGCTTTTCCTTGGGTCACTAAGTCTGCAATTCGCTCGGGCTTTGCGGCATAGGTGACTTTGTCTAAAACGACGATTTTCGCCTCGGGCTCATGCTGATGAAGATAGTGCACAAAGTGAGCCCCAATAAAGCCAAGACCGCCGGTAATGAAGTAGGTTTTTGCTTTCATGCTTAGGCTTCTTTTGGAAGTGCATCGGCAATTTTACGGTCGTTCGACAAACGAGGCACTTTGTTTTGCCCGCCCAATTTTCCAATGGATTTCATGTAGGTTTGAAAACCGTTTTTGGCCACATCGGTTACGACTAAGGGCCGCAACACATTTCCTTGAATCAAGTCTTGGTAGTACACATTTTGCGCCTCCATGGCTGCGTCTAATCGGGCTTCAAAGGCCGCACGGTCTTTTGGTTTTACGTCAAATTCCACCAGCCATTCATGATAGGGTAAGCCACTTTCAGGGTTGACTTGTGGAGCAACGGTAAACTCTTTTATGCGAATATCGGTATTGGCTGTCGCCTCTTTCATGGCGGTTTCTACTTCTTTCCCAATCACGTGTTCTCCAAAGGCAGAGATGAAGTGTTTCACCCTTCCAGTAACCACCAAACGATAGGGATCTTTAGAAACAAACTTAACGGTATCTCCTATATTATAACCCCACAATCCTGCTGTGGTAGAAAGGATTAAGACATAATTAACGCCCAATTCTATTTCTCCAAGGCTGTAACGTGGGGGATTCTCTTCTCCAAATTGATCGACGGGAATAAACTCGTAAAAAATTCCGTTGTTCAACAACAGCAATAAGCCTTCTTTGTTTTGTTGGTCTTGGTAGGCAAAAAAGCCTTCAGAGGCTGGAAACAATTCAATGGTATCGACCTGACGCCCAATTAAGTTTTTAAAGACAGAACGGTAGGGTTCAAAATTCACCCCGCCATAGACAAAGAGGGAGAAAGAAGGAAAGGCTTCGCCCACGGCTTTCCCTGTCTGTTGTTTAATTTTCTCAAAATACATTTGCACCCAAGAAGGGATTCCCCCAATGAGGGTCATTTTCTCGGGTAAGGTTTCTTCCACAATGGCATTGACTTTCTCTTCCCAATCTTCTATACAATTGGTTTCCCAACTGGGCATACGACTCTTTTGGAGATAAGAGGGTACGTAGTGCGCCACTATACCGGAAAGGCGACCAAGGCCAATCCCTCCCTTTGTGTCTAAGGTTGGACTTCCTTGAAGGAAAATTTGTTTCCCCGCGATAAAATCGGCCTTGCCTGTGCTGTGGATATAGGTCAAAAGCGCATCGCGTGCTGCATTGATGTGGGTCGGCATGGATTCTTTGGAAATGGGGATGTATTTTGCCCCTGAGGTAGTTCCACTGGTTTTCGACAAATACAGGGGTTTTCCTGGCCAAAGGACATCCAATTCTCCTGCGATTATTCGTTCGACATAGGCGCGCAACCCTTCGTAATCTCTTACGGGAACATGAGCTTTAAAACTGTCGTAATCGTTGATTTTATCAAAGTGGTGGTCTTTCCCGAATTGGGTGTTTCGCGCAGTTTGAATGAGCTCCTTTAAGGTAGCCGCTTGGGCCTGTAAGGGGCGCTTCATCCATCGTTTATTCTTGGCTACGATGTAACGAGCAAAAAGTTTTGCTGCTAATTTTTTCATCGGTTAATTTTGAGAAAAGTCAATAAAATTTTGTGGGTCCATGGGGAAGCCATCGCTCCACAATTCAAAATGTAAATGATAGCCTGTGGAGAGTTCCCCGGTATTCCCTGCAGTGGCAATTACCTCTCCTGCTTCTACCGTTTCCCCTTGGGTTTTGCTTAAATCGGCATTGTGTTTATAGACCGAAAGGAGGCCGTAGGAATGTTCTAAAATAATGACATAACCTGTGTCGGCAGTGTACTCTGAAAAGATAACCGTTCCTTCTGCCACCGCTTTGATGGGCGCGCTTTCATTTAAAACAACATCAAC
>WTJP01000038.1 GCA_011526275.1 Candidatus Arcticimaribacter sp.
CCTAGACTCTTCTGAACCAAAATCAGACGTGTTGCCAGTTACACCATGGGCCATTAGCGGGGCAAATTTAAATAAAGTTTCTTTTTCCTTAAAAAGATTTTTAGGAAAATTCAAGGAATTCTAATTTTAGGGTAATCCTTTAAAATCTAAATCATGATACAGCTCATTGTTACCGGGGGTACTTTCGATAAAACCTATGATCACATCCGTGGGAAATTATACTTCAACCAAACCCATATTCCCCAAATGCTCGAACGCAGCCGTTGCACATTAGCCCTCAACATTACTCCTTTGTGCTTAAAAGATAGCCTCGAATTAACTGAAGAAGACTTAATCGCCCTTGAAGAGAGCTGTCGAAATAGTGCTTCAAAGCAAATTGTAATTACCCATGGAACCGATACCATGGTACAAACAGCCAAACGATTGGCACAACAACAGCTCGATAAAACCATTGTCTTAACAGGTGCCATGATCCCTTATGCATTTGGTAGCTCATCGGATGGGTTTTTCAATTTGGGCTGTGCACTGGCCTTCGCGCAAAGCCTAACCGCAAACGTCTATATCGCCATGCACGGGCGATATTTTCTATGGAACGAGGCGGTAAAAAATCGAGAAGAAGGTCTTTTTGAAAAGATATAAAAGGGGTGTTAAATGCCCAGCCATATTGGTTTATAATGTGTATTTTCGTGGGTAGTATGACAGCAAAACAATTGCGTTTTTGGAATCGAATTGTCGCAGCAGAAGTATTTACTGTGGCACTTCTCACCTTTGGATTAACCGTAGAACCCACCGCTAGTTTTTGGGATGCGGGAGAGTATATTGCCACTTCGGCTAAACTGCAAGTTGGGCACCCTCCAGGGGCACCCTTCTTCCAAATGATGGGTGCTTTCTTTGCGCTATTTGCAAGTGGGCCAGAAAAAATTGCCTTGATGGTCAACCTCATGTCGGTTTTCTCAAGCGCATTCACCGTTTTGTTCCTCTACCTTTCCCTAACGCTTCTTTTGCGAAAACTTCCTGCTTTTAGTGAAATAACAAACGAAAAAGAGGCCATAGGCTACTTGGGAAGTGCGGCTGTTGGTGCTTTGGCTTTCTGCTTTTCCGATAGCTTTTGGTTCAATGCCGTAGAAGCTGAAGTTTATGCCATGGCTACCTGCATTCTCTCCGCCCTATTTTGGATGGCGTTGCGCTGGGAAAACGAAATGAATACTCCCCGTGGAGACCGTTGGTTACTCCTCATCGCTTTTGTCATTGGACTCTCTTTTGGCGTGCACTTTATGGGGCTGTTGACCATCCCTGCTATCGGCATGCTCTATTTCTTTAAGAACACAGAGAAAGTTACTTTTAAAAACTTTGTCGTAGCCAATATCGTCTCGGTTGCTATTCTCTTGTTTATTTTCAAGCTACTATTGCCTTCTACCCTTGCGCTTTTTAGCAAAATGGAAGTCTTTTTTGTCAACCAAGTCAACCTCCCCTTCAACAGTGGGACGATAATCACAGGGATCCTATTTCTCTTGTTTTTTTATTACGGATTGCGTTTTACCCGAGCGAAAAACTATGTAAACCTCAACACCGGTATTTTGTGTGTTTTGTTTGTTTTACTTGGCTTCTCCTCTTGGATCATGCTTCCTATTCGCGCCAATGCCAATACCGTGATCAACGAAAACTCCCCATCGGATGCACGACAGTTATTGGCCTATTACAACCTGGAACAATACCCCGAAACAAAACTGTTTTACGGGCCAATGTTTTCCGACATGTATGCCGGGCAAGATGATTTAGAACCCTATATCGACGATAAACCCAAGTATGAGCGCGATGAAAAAACAGGGCGTTATGTGATTGTCAATCATTGGGAAAATGCGCGCATCAATGCCAACGGAAATCACAAAGGCTTCCTCCCGCGTTTGTGGAGTCCAGAGCATGCCGAGAATTACATCAACTTTACCGGGCCATTGGAGTTTTCAATTCGCCCAGAATACCGCGGAAGTGAAGAATTGCGCCAACGCGTCGCCCAATTTCGACAAGATGCAATGGAAGGCATCGTCTCGGGAGAGGATTACCACCGCTTTTACAAATCCATGGCGCGCTACCTCGATATTGAAAAACCCACCTTTTTCGCAAATCTCTATTACTTTTTCACCTATCAGGTGGATTATATGTACATCCGCTATTTTATGTGGAATTTTGTCGGAAGGCAAGACGATGTTCAAGGGAATTATGATATCCTCCACGGGAACTGGATCAGTGGGATTCCTTTTATCGACGAAATTCGCCTAGGCAATCAAAGTACTTTGAGCGAAGATGCCTTAAACAACAAAGCGCGTAACACCTATTACTTCCTGCCATTTATCTTGGGCTTAATGGGACTCATTTTCCTCTACCAACAAGACAAGAAGCGCTTTTGGGTGCTGTTGCTCTTTTTCCTTTTTACCGGTTTAGCCTTAAAAGTATACCTCAACGAACGTCCTTTTGAGCCACGGGAACGCGACTATGCACTAGTAGGCTCTTTCTATGTTTTCGCCATTTGGATTGGCATGGGTGCTTTTTACCTCAGCACAGAACTGAAGAAGGTTTGGAACAACAACTGGGCAAAGCCCTTGAGTGTGGGTCTATGTCTCTTAGCCGTTCCCTTTTTGATGGCCTATCAAAATTGGGACGATCACGATCGCTCGGGTCGCTACACTGCCCAGTCGGTTGCTAAGTCCTACCTTACCTCCATTCAAAAAGACAAAGACGCTATCATCTTTACCATTGGGGACAACGATACCTTTGCCCTGTGGTATGCCCAAGAAATTGAAGCGTATCGCACGGATGTCCGCCCGATTAACACCAGCTTGTTGGCCACCGATTGGTATATCGATCAAATGAAGCGGAAAACCTATGAAAGCGAACCCATTCCCTCGCAATTGACGCATGACTTATATGCCTACGGGATTCGCGACTATATCAAATATGAACCGCTAGCCGATTCCCTGCGTTGGGATATCAAAGATTTTGTCAACTGGGTGAGCAGCGACGACCCACGCACCAAATACAGAAGCTTGATTCTGCAATCGGGGGGAGATCCCGATTTATACCCCATGGGCACCCAGGAAATGATCTTCTACCCCACCAATAAAATTCGACTCCCAGTCAATGTGGAGAACGTCATTAAAAGTGGAATCGTCAAAGAAAAGGACCGCGATCTCATTGTGCCCTATATCGATATTGATCTCCCCAAAAGTGGACTTTACAAAAACCAATTGATGATGTTGGATATCTTGGCCAACAACAATTGGGAACGCCCCATTTACTTTACAGGAGGAAGTTATGCCGATGCAGAATACATTTGGATGAAGGACTACCTGCAATTGGAAGGACTCGTCTATAAATTGGTCCCCATTAAAACCCCGCCTAATCCGGTGAATCCCTACCTCATGGGAAGAGTAGATGGCGATTTAATGTATGACATCGTTCAACAATGGGAATGGGGGAATGCCAATAGTCCGGAAATTTATCACGATCCCGAAACGAGAAAGAACAGTATCTCCTACCGCAGTAATCTAGCGCGTTTGGCAGAAGTGTTGATCGATGAAGGGAAATTCGAAAAAGCAGAGAGCATACTCGACTTGGCGCTGGAAAAAATGCCCATTGATTATTTTGGCTATTACAGTTTGCTCACCCCTTTTGTCGATGGTTATTACCGCATTGGGAAGCCTGAAAAAGCACGCGCAGTCTTTGAAGCTGTTGCAAAGAAACATCAAAGTCAACTCATTTATTTCAATAGCCTTTCCCTTGACTTGCGCTATGAATTAGGCGAAGATATTTTGACCGAAGTGGAACGTTACCGCACATTGGTAGAAGCAGTGTTGGAAAACAAAGACAAAGAAAAACTAGGAGACTACATTCAAACCTTTAGGGAACACAGTAGCTACTTCGCCTTTTTATATGGGGAGTATGACTACTACACCGCCTTGGAAGATTTTGTGGAAGGACTTTATTTGGCAGAAAGAACTGAAGATGCCCGTGCGCTTGCCAACAAAGTTGCTGAAGTGTATGAAAACCGTTTACGCATTATTGGTGACTTTGATCCCAATCGTCAACGCGAACTCAACGATCGCATTATGGATGAAATCAACGGCTTTAGAAGAGTGTTGCTTTATGTGAATCTATACGACAGCGATGAAGAACGCGATAGTATGGAAAACAGGGTGTATAACAGCATCAAGAATTTAGCTGTTTTTGAAGAGTTGATCGAGAATTAATCGACGTATTCACTCATGAGGCTAATCAAGGTGTTGGCATCTTGTTCGCCGCTTTGACGCCATACCATTTCGCCCATTTTATAGATCATTAGCGTGGGCATTACCTTAACGCGCAAGGCATCGACCAGCTTTGGATTTTTCTCTATTTCAATTTTGATGACCTTCCCTTGGTCGCCCAAAGCGGCTGCAACATCGCGCAAAGTGGGAAAAAACTCATCTTTTAACTCCTCCATTTCTTTAAAGAAAACCAAAAGCAAGGGAGCTTTTCCGTCAATTAATTCACCAAATTTCGACATGTTTGTTCGGTTTTAAACGTTGACTTTCTCCTACGAAGGTAGAATAATTTATTTAAACTTCTTTTTTTGAGCGTTTTAAGCTTATCACGGTAATCTCTGGCCAAATACCCACCCGGCCTGGATAGCCTAAAAATCCAAAACCGCGATTGACATTTATCCACTGTTTGTTTTCCTGGTATAGCCCTGCCCATTGCTTGTAGCGCCATTTGACAGGACTCCATTTGAACCATCCCGGAATTTCAATCCCGAACTGCATTCCGTGGGTATGTCCACTTAAGGTGAGGTGAAAGGGATATGGGTGAGGAAGTACTTGTGCCTCCCAGTGCGAGGGGTCGTGTGAGAGCAAGACTTTAAAATCATCTGCCTTCACTTCTTCGATGGCTTTTTCTAAATCCCCTGCTTTTTTAAATCCGCCTTTCCCCCAGTTTTCAACACCTACCAAGGCCAAGCGTTGTCCCCCTTTCTCAATGAAATGTGTCTCGTTTAGCAACAGCTTAAACCCCATTTCTTTTTGGGTATCAAAGAGCAATTGAAGGTTGGCCGCTTTTTCTTCTCTACTCCCCCATTCTACATAATCGCCATAGTCGTGATTCCCCAATACAGAATAGACGCCCTCTTTGGCTTTTAAACGGCCAAAGGCTGTTTTCCACGGCAATAGTTCTTCTGCTTTATTGTTGACAATATCCCCCGTAAAGAGAATGACATCCGACTGCTGTTGGTTGATGAGATCAATGCCGTAATTCACTTTTTTGGCATTGTCGAAACTCCCGCTGTGAATGTCGGAGATTTGGGTTAAGGTAAAGCCGTCAAATGCTTCGGGCAAATCGTCGAACTCAAGTGCATAGTGTAACACCTTGTAGTTGTATTTACCGCGTATCATGCCCACCAAGAGCGATGCAAATGGGATGGCAGCAAGCCCAATGGCCAATTGAGAAATGAATTTTCTCCTGCTCGGGAAATACTCCTCCCCCTTTGAATCGACAAAATAGTGGTAAAGCGCTTGTGGAATGCGCAACAGATCTTCAAACGCAAGGAAGAAAATTACAATCAATTGAAAAATAAACACCGACATGAATAGCCCAGCAGCAAGACTAATGACAGGTGTAAAACCCGTAGAACGACTAAAAGTCGAGATATGGTAAATAAAATTCACCCCTACAATAGCGATAGCTCCAAAGTAGAGATAAATCGTCCAACGGCTTAATCCCAGTGTTTTTATCGCTTGAAAAGCATACCATTGTACCAGGCTAAAGAAGGCAATAAAGAAGAGCCAACGTATCATAAGTTACTTGATTTTTTCTGCTAGTTCCATGGCTTTTCCGTCGGAGAGACTGGCCACATAACAACTGGCGTTTAATAGTGTTTTATAAAGGGAATCCTCTATCAATGGAATTCCCGGGGGAATCAACCGTAAAATCAATTGATCATAGGCCGTAGCTTTTCCCTCTTGTTCGTGCACTGCAGCAGTGCAAAATGCCGACAACAAGGTACTGATGACCTTATACCCGACAATTTCTTTCTGCAAGACTTCGTCGGAGCGGTACACTCTATCCACACTGATGGCAATGATATCGTCCATTTGTGCTTTGTACTTGCTCTTATCGAGTAGGGCAAAGGGGAAAGTTCCGTTCAATATCTCGTCTTCGTGTTTTAAGAAAATCGCAATGGCATCGGAAATTAAACTGTTGATCGCCAAAGAACGCAAATAACTCATGCGTTGAGTCGTGAATTGCAGACTGGCATATTTCTCGGTATCCATCCGGTCCTTTACCAGCTTAATCAAATATTCTAAGGCGTAATCCTCGGCAATCCAACCCAAGTTAATCCCATCCTCAAAATCGATGATGGTGTAGCAAATATCGTCGGCAGCTTCGACCAAATAGGCCAAAGGATGACGATGGAAGCGATCACCGGCCTTTAAGCCCATATCTGAAGCCATGGCTTCAAAGAAGGATTTTTGCGCTTGGAAGTACCCAAACTTTTTGTCGGCTACATGGGAGGTGGGACGATGAGGCAATGAACTTTTGGGGTATTTCATAAAGGCTCCCAAGGTGGCATAACTAATGCGCAAACCACCTGGAGCTCCTGCGACAGATTCTGACAATAATTTGAACCCATTTGCATTGCCCTCAAAGCGACACAAATCTTCATATTCAATGGCGCTTAATTGGTCTTTGTAGGCTTTCCCTTCGCCTGTACTAAAATAGTGGCCAATCGCTTTTTCACCACTGTGCCCAAAAGGGGGGTTCCCAATATCGTGCCCTAAGGCTGCTGCTGCAACGATGGCACCAAAATCATTGGCTTGATAGCCGTGTACTTCTTGCAAATGCGGATGGCGCTCTAAAATAGCCTTCCCCGCCAAACGTCCTAAACTACGCGCCACGACCGATACTTCAAGGCTATGGGTTAGGCGAGTGTGTACAAAGTCGGTTTTCGAAAACGGTATAACCTGTGTTTTGTCTTGTAGGGAACGAAAAAAAGAAGAGAAAACAATGCGGTCGTAATCGACTTCAAACCCTAATCGAATCTCGTCTTGTTCTTTGCGAATGCGTTTTGTAGTGTCCCCAAAACGCTGAAGGGATAGTAGTTGCTCCCAGTTCATTAATTTTTTTTGTAAATGTAACAAAAGATTCAGGCATGCGCTACATTAAGCCTATGTTAAGAGGAGGGTATTTTCATAACATTGATTTAAGCTAGGCCTAGAAGAAAGTTAAAATTAAACAGCTGCAACTTAACATTTGACTAAACTAAAGGCGTTGCTGTTGTTCTAATTTTGGGACAAATAATTAGCAAACATGAAAATCAAATTATTTCCCTCTTTGAACGTTTTAGCAGCCGCTTTATCATTAGCGTCCTGTACTCCCGAACCTGAAATAATTTTCGAAACTATCACGGTAACTGAAACGGTAACCGTTACCACTTCCCTTCCCACTCCTGAAGTAGAAACCGTAGGAGCGGGTGGGATTTTCTATATCGACGACACACAAACATGGACCAATGACCGTATTTGGGTGATGAACGGAAAAATTGTTGTTCGAGCAGGTGGTGTTTTAAACATCGAAGCTGGTACCATTATTAAGTCTGAAAATGCACAAGGAGTTGATGCAACGGCTTTAATTATCGCTAGAGGTGGGGTTATCAATGCAAACGGGACCGCAGATCGTCCTATTATTTTCACTGACGTTAACGATCTTATCGACTATAACGATGGTATTGTGAGTCCTAACCGTGTTCCAACAGATACAGGAAAATGGGGAGGTATCATCATTCTAGGTGACGCCATGGTTGGCCAAGACGGAGGAAATGACGATATCGAAGGAATTGCCTCTGGATATGACTGGACCA
>WTJP01000073.1:0-3988 GCA_011526275.1 Candidatus Arcticimaribacter sp.
CGTGCTTGAATCAGGATTTGTTCTCCCACCTTGGTGAGGCGAATGGGTTTTTTGGTTCGGTTGAAGATTTCCACCCCCAGTTCGTCTTCCAGTTTTTGTATTTGCATACTCAAGGTGGGTTGGGTGACAAATACATTTTCAGCAGCCACGGTGAAGTTCTTTGCTTCAGCTACCGCGACCATGTAGGCTAGTTGTGTTAGGGTCATATTATTGTTTCTTATTCTTTTTCAAATATAATAAGAAAAAATAATATTTATTTATTTTTCGAGTATACTCACCTGCATACGGATGTTCTCCATAGGTGCTTCTCTACTGTCAATGGCTTGAGCGCATATGGCATCGACGACCTCCATGCCTTGAACTACTTTCCCAAAAGGGGTGTAATTCCCGTCCAAATGATAGGCTCCTCCTTTTTGTTGCACGATAAAAAACTCATAAGGAGAAGCTAAACGGTGCGGATTATCCATTTCACTACTCGGCATAGAAAGGATTCCACGGTGATGTTTCAAGCCTTTTTTAACATCGGGGGGAAGGAGATAGCGCCCAATCAACCGTCTTTTTTTTGAGGTGTTGGGGTGGTCAGAATTTCCTCCTTGGATTACAAAATTAGGCACCACACGATGAAAGAAGGTATCGTTGAAATACCCCAAGCGAGTTAAATAGATAAAATTAGCCTTGTGGTAGGGCGCTTCGTCAAAAAGTTCTAAAATGATTTCCCCAAAGCGTGTACTGATTTTAACCCGGTCGGGTAGGTCTTGCTTTTGGTACTCAAAAAGAAAAGGAATCGCATTTTTTTCATCCAGCACGATCTTGGGTTCTTCCAAAAGAACCGATTTCTTTTTTACCTTTTTGACTTTTTTGGTGGTCGTTATAGTTGCCTTAGGGGTGACTTTCTTTTTTTCGGAAGAGGAACAACTCATCCCAAAAAATAGTAGTATTATTATGGATATAAACTTATTCATTGCTATGCCTTTTGCGGGACTATTGTCATCAAAAATAGCGGAAATTCCAAAACCAGGATTACAGGCGCAGCTTAAAATGGCGCCACGTCATCGCTTAAGCGATGAAACCCTTTTTTTAAATGTACCCGCCAATGCCCGTAAAGCAGCTGTAATGATGCTCATTTATCCCGATGCAGAACAGGTTTTGCACTTTTGTTTAATCCAACGTCCCACCTACGATGGGAAACACTCGGGGCAAATCAGTTTCCCTGGGGGAAAGAAAGAAGAACAAGATGTTGACTTTTGGGCAACCGCCCTTAGGGAGACCCATGAAGAAGTTGGCGTAAACCCTACGAAAGTTAGAAAGCTAACAGCTTTGTCTTCTACCTACATCCCGCCCAGTAATTTTATGGTCTACCCTTTTTTGGCTTATACCGATGCACGTCCCAATTTTGTTCCCGAGGAGGGAGAGGTGGAGCATGTTATTGAAGTGCCCTTGGCACTACTGCTGGATGAAACCAGCATGCAGGAGGGAGAAATTAATGCCTCCTATATGAAAGAGGTTGTCGTTCCCATGTTTGTGTTTGGCGAGAATAAAGTCTGGGGAGCTACGGCCATGGTACTAGCAGAAGCTAGGGAATTGATCCTCTTAGCGAAATAATGGTATATTTACGCGATTTTAGAACCAAATGAAACTCTTCGATAAAAACCCCTTCGGTCAATACCTAATTATAAAACGTATGCTTATACGGTATTTAGGTGCATTAACGCATCGCCGATACCGCGGCTTTAATGAGTTGAATATTGAGGGGTCTGAGCACATTAAAAACCTCCCCGACACCAATGTGCTTTTTGTGTCTAACCATCAAACCTACTTCGCTGATGTAGTGGCCATGTTCCATGTATTCAATGCCAGTTTACACGGTAGAATTGACAGCATAAAAAACGTAGGTTATTTGTGGCAACCTAAATTGAATATTTACTTTATCGCGGCAAAAGAGACCATGAAAGCGGGTCTTTTACCCAGAATTTTGGCTTACGCTGGTTCAGTGTCCATTGAACGCACATGGCGTGAAGCGGGGAAAGATGTGCAGCGACAAGTGAAAATGAGTGACATTTCCAATATTGGAACAGCCCTAGACGATGGCTGGGTGGTTACTTTTCCTCAAGGAACAACCACCCCCTTTAAGCCCCTGCGTAAAGGAACTGCTCATATTATCAAAAAATATAAACCCGTTGTTGTCCCTATTGTCATAGACGGGTTTCGTCGTTCTTTCGACAAAAAGGGCTTATTGATTAAAAAGAAAGGGATTTTGCAATCCATGGTCATTAAAGCACCGCTTGAAATTGACTATGAAAACGATTCCATGGAAGAAATTATTGAGCAATTGGAATACGCCATTGAGCAACATCCTTCATTTCTAAAAGTGCTTTCCCCAGAGGAGATTGAGGAACAAGAAGCGTTGAACAAACAGCGCGAGTGGTAAACCCTAGGGGTTGAGTTGCTTTAGCTCTTTTTCGTTTCGTTTGAGTGGTTTTAGAAAACGACCGTAAACGAAGTAATACAAGACCCCATAAATTCCTAATACAATCGCAACCACCAGTCCGATAATAAAGCTGATCATGAGAAAAGATATGTTTTCTTGTTCTAGCCCAATTAAATTGGCGTCCATCTGAAAGGAACGTATAAAAACAACAAGGGTAAAGATGAGCAATAGACCTACGTTGGCATAAAAGTACTGACTCACTGCTTTTCGGGTCGATAGAATGGTGCTTAGGTGCTCTTTAACTGAAGCGGTGACGGTAATTTTTCGATAATTTTGAAAGAAGCGCCACATAAAGTAGAGCAAAAGCGCATAACCCATTACCCGCATAAAAATATTGAACCCAAAGAGGTCTAGCGACTTGTAGTAGGCAAAGGACTCATAGTAGTTAGGAGACAAGAGCGGAAGTGCCATATAGATGAGAAATTCAGCTATGCTCAAATAGAAAATCCATTTAATTGAATAGGTGGACTTCTTTTGCAAAAAACCATTCAATTCTTCCTTAGAATATTGTTTATCAAAATGTTGTTGTGCCCATTGCTCTTTGAGCTGCTTCAAGTCTTTCATCCTAACATTTTCTTTAATCGTTCTTTAATCCGATTCATTTTTACCCGCGCATTCCCAGCTGAAATCCCCAATGTTTCAGCAATTTCATCGTAGCGTTTATCTTCTAAATACAATAAAACCAATGCTTTGTCAATCTCTGAGAAATCCTTGATTTTTTGGTACAGCCAAGCCATTTGTTCATCTACCTGCGCATTGTACTCTTCTTGTGCAATGGCAGTGAATTGATCGTTTAGGGGTTGGGTGTTGAGTCGTTTCTTCTCTTTGCGGTAGAGGGTAATGGCGGTGTTAAGCCCCACGCGGTACATCCAAGTAGAAAATTTCGACTTTCCTTCAAAACGACCATAGGAACGCCAAAGTTGGATAGAAATTTCCTGAAACAAGTCTTCGTGCTCTACTTCATTGTTGGTGTAGAGACGACAAATCTTGTGAATGATGTTCTGATGCTCATCCAGTAAAGCGACAAATTCGGTTTCGCTATTTGGGGTAGACATCAGGATTAAATTCAGTGATTATTGTATGATTCCTGCACAGCTCACGCGTGCCCCAGCAGCACCAGAGGGTTGTGAACTTAGATCGTCTTCTCCTTGGTGAACGATGATGGCTTTTCCTAACAAATCTTTGGTCTCGTCTTCACAGCCCAAGCACCATAAATCGGTAGAGAAAGTGATCATACCGTGTCCTGTTTCGTCGGCATTAAAGTTACCTATATCTCCGCGGTGGAAACCTGTTTCGCTTCCCCAAGCTCCATGAGGTGCAAAGGTTGGGTTCCAGTGTCCCCCTGTCGATTTCCCGTCATCAGACGAACAGTCGGCTTTTTGGTGCACATGGATAGCATGTACCCCGGGTGTAAGCCCATTAATGTGCGCCTCTAGGGTAACGGCACCGTTTTCCTCCGTAAAGGTGACCATACCGTTTGCGTTACTTCCGCTTTTGGGG
>WTJP01000073.1:4088-7876 GCA_011526275.1 Candidatus Arcticimaribacter sp.
ACCGTTTTCCTCCGTAAAGGTGACCATACCGTTTGCGTTACTTCCGCTTTTGGGGTCTAATGCGAATTGTAGTTTCTTTACTGTTCGCACTTCTTTTTTCATCTCGTGTCCAGCATGGGCTTGTTCCCCTGCTTGCATTAGGGTTTCTTTTTTATACACCTCCAGTTGACTATTTACTTCGCTTGGTGTACCTTCAATGATTTGTACTTCTTCGTTCACTTCTTCTCCTTTTGTGTATTTGGTGGTTACGGTAGCACGAACAAGTGAGTCGTTTATTTTTTTCTTTTCTATGCTGATCTCTTTATGGGTTTCTTTCTTGTCTGCACAGCTAAGCACAGTTAGTGCGAGACCTGCGATAAAAAGTAGTGCGAATTTTTTCATGGCTTAATATTTTGCAACTAAAGATAAACAAATTTGGATTTTTGTTTCACACGATGTCTTGCTTTTCACGGTTCTCCTTTTTAATGTATCTTTAAAATAAAAAATTGAAACACTATATTTTCACGCTGGTGGCCTTGTTGCTGCTGAGTGCATGTAAAACAACCTACACGACCGCTTCTTTCGACGCTACCCCGCAACCCACTCCACCCAACTATGCCGATGCTACAAATTGGGCGGTTTTACCCAACAGCTATCCACAAGCTTTGGTTGAAATAGTAGGGGAGTTTGAAGCAAAAGATACCGATGTATTTTTTGTGTATCCTACCTTATTGACCGATAAAAAAGATCCGTCTTGGAACGCTGATATTCAGCAAAATGAAATACGAGAAAGTGTCATCAATCAATCGGTTAAATACCAAGCTTCGGCTTTTTCGGCAGCAGGAAACTTATATGTTCCCTTCTATCGACAGTCGCACTATAAAATATACGTCGCTCCCCACAAACAAGAAGAGGAGAAATCACGGAAGTTGGCCTACAGCGATGTACGCGCTGCTTTCCAATATTATCTAAATCATTACAACAACGGTCGTCCTATCATCATCGCTTCCCACAGTCAGGGGAGTATTATGTGTGGAATGTTGTTGAAAGAGTTTTTTGACGGCACCCCTCTGCAAGATCAACTGGTCGCGGCCTATATCCCGGGAATTAAATTCACCGAGCAAAATTTTGAGCACTTAAAAGAAATGAATCAACCATTGACCACCGGGGGCTATGTAAGCTGGAATACCTATAAAAGAAAAAACTATCCGTGGAACTATGAACAATGGTACAAGGGCGGCACAACCACTAACCCAATTACTTGGGACAATGCCAGCCAAACCGACGCTTCTAAACACTTAGGGGTTTTGAATTCCGATGGAAAGATTTACCCCAATGCCTTGAGTATTGAGCGTATTGATGGGATGATTTGGTCTACGGTGCCAAAAATCCCGAAGCGTTTCTTGCTTTCATTCGTTAAGAATTATCATTTTGCCGATATCAATTTGTTTTGGAAAGACATTGAGAAAAATGCAGTTGATCGTGTAAATGCCTACCAACAAAAGACGCAAAGCAATGCTCGATAATATTTTACGCGATTGTCAAACGGCTTGGATTAAAACAAAAACCAAGAAGAATCACCCTTTTCGCTATGTTACTCTGTCAACGGTAAGTCCAGATGGCTTGCCCGAGGCCCGTGTGGTGGTTTTACGTCATTTCGATGCGGCTAATTATACCTTTAAAATTTATACGGATGCCCGCACACCAAAGATGAAATCAATTAACACTACCCCCACGGTGGAGTTGCTTTTTTACGACCACAGAAAACTCACTCAAATTCGCGTAAAAGCCACTTGCGAAGAGCAAAAACACGATGCGGCCTTATTTGCACAGCAGCACGAAGCAGCGCAAAAGGATTATACCACGGCTGTCCCCCCTGGTACTCCGCTGAAAGGGATGGATCAATTGGAATACACCGAGGAGAACCATTTCACTGTTTTGACCTTTAAAGCAATACAAATCGATTACTTGCGCTTAAAGCGACCCAACCATCAACGTGCCATCTTCAATTTCAATGCTGGGCAATGGGAAGGGTCTTTCGTAACTCCATAGCATAAGCTTTTTTTTCTTAGCTTTAAGGAGTAATCTTGAAGCAAATGAAGCCAAAAAATAATTCGAGGAGAGATTTTATAAAGAAAGGGCTTTTGGCCTCTTCCATCATGATAGTACCCCGACATGTTTTAGGGGGAACAGGATTCACTGCACCTAGCGATCAATTGAATATCGCCTCGATTGGGTGTGGAGGAAAAGGGCGACCAGATATCATCAATGCCTCGGTTGGTGGCCGAGAGCGTGTGGTGGCCTTGTGCGACATTGATCCTTTTGGTCAACACGGCGTAACCGCTATTCGAGAACAATTCCCGAACGCACGTTTTTATACCGATTTTAGAACGCTTTTAGAAGAAGAGAAAGACCTCGACGCTGTCACCATTTCTACACCCGATCATACCCATGCGAACATAAGTATGGCAGCAATGGACCGGGGGGTGCATGTTTATGTGCAAAAGCCTTTAACGCATAATATCAAGGAAGCACGTTTACTCACCGAAACAGCGAGAGCCAAAAAAATAGTGACCCAAATGGGGAACCAAGGGGCATCGAACCCCGCACAATTGCAAGTAAAAGCATGGATTGATTCCGGGCAAATAGGCGCTGTACATACCGTTAAGGTGTGGACCAACCGTCCTGTTTGGCCACAAGGAATTCCCTTGCCCAAACCAGATCCTGAAAATTTACCCGAAGGCTTGGCTTGGGACCTATGGTTAGGGCCTGCAAAAGCAACTCCCTATAGTTCTGCCATGCACCCCTTCAATTGGAGAGGCTGGTGGGAATACGGTACCGGTGCTTTAGGCGATATGGGGTGTCACTTGATCGATATTCCTTTCCGTGCTTTGGGCTTAAAATATCCCACAGCAGTGGAATGTAGTGTAGGAAGTGTTTACCGACAAATGTGGACACCCGAACATTTACCCGAAGGATGTCCTCCTTCCTCTTTTGTAACCATCAATTTTGATGCGACCGAGATCAATAACTCACCTATTCGCCTCGAATGGTCGGATGGAGGAATTCGTCCTGCGCATCCCGATTTAATTCCGCCGGAAGATTTCTTGGGGGATCCGGGCAGTAATAACGGCGTTATGATGATAGGGGACAAAGGTATCATTACTACAGGAGTGTATGGGTACAACCCGCGTCTTTACAAAAAAGGCGAGCCCGTAGTAACCTATGAACAACCCGAACAAACGGAAGCAGAACACGGCCATCACCGCAAATGGATCGATGCCATCAAAGCCGGCTTTAATAGTCCCGAACACCAAGCGTTGACTTCTTCTTTCGACTATTCAGGGCCGTTGACAGAAACCGTCTTGATGGGGAATATTGCCATTCGTTCTTACATGTTGCGCGAGCAAACAGAGCGTGGGTATAATTATTTCGGACGAAAGAAATTGTTGTGGGACGGTAATGCCATGAAAATTACAAACCTTGAAGCAGCCAATCAGTTTGTGGGGCGCGAATACCGCAGTGGCTGGGAATTAAAATAAGTATATGCAAGACGTTATTTGGATAACTGGGGCATCTTCGGGAATAGGAGAGGAGCTCGCTAAACAATACGCTCAGCGCGGGAATCGACTCATACTTTCCGCAAGAAGAGAGAAAGAACTAGAACGGGTAAAGGCTTTATGCCCACAGCCCGAGAATATCGCCATACTTCCCCTCGATTTAACCGACTTTGATGCGCTTCCACAAAAAGTGGAGCAGGCGTTAAAATGTTTTGATCGAATTGATTTATTGATCAATAATGGCGGGGT
>WTJP01000117.1 GCA_011526275.1 Candidatus Arcticimaribacter sp.
TTGGGTACATGGCTGGTACAGCAGGATGGTATGGTGGTGCTGGAGAATTCTTCGGAATCCCATTACAACTTGATGTTGTTTACAACATTGGTGATGCTATCAACAAAATTGGATTCGGTCTAGTTGTGTACAACTTGGCTGTACAATCTAAATAATCCCTTAAGCTTGGGAAAAAATAGCTTATGAAAAAGAAAGAAAAACCGCTCAATGAGCGGTTTTTTTTTGCTTACATACGATCGGGTAATTGAATCCCAAGTAGCCCCATGCTACGCTGTAAAACCTTAGCTACTTCACCCGCTAGCTGAATTCGAAAAGCTACTTTCGTTTGATCTTCTTCCCCTAAAATGGATATGTTCTGATAAAAGGAATTAAACAGCTTGACTAAATCGTAACTGTAATTCGCTATCAATGCTGGGCTGTATTGTTTAGCCGCCTGTTGCACCACTCCGGGATACTCCAAAAGGTGTTTGATAATTTCCTTTTCTCGGGCTTCCATTGACGCTGGTTGAGCAAGTGTTGCGCTATCGCCAGCCTTTCGAAGTATGGACTGAATACGCGCATAGGTATATTGTATAAACGGGCCTGTATTCCCCGCAAAATCAACTGAACTCTCTGGATCAAACAGTATGCGTTTTTTAGGATCGACCTTTAGGATAAAGTATTTGAGTGCCCCAAGGCCAATGGTGTGGTAGAGCGCAGTTTTGTCGTCTTGCGACATACCTTCTAGTTTTCCTAACTCCTCGGCTATCTTACCCGCAGTTGCGCTCATTTCGACCATAAGATCATCGGCGTCAACTACAGTACCTTCACGGCTTTTCATTTTCCCGTGCGGTAAATCGACCATCCCATAGCTCAAATGGTAGAGCGAGTCGGCCCAGCTATAACCCAATTTCTTTAAGATTAAAAAGAGGACCTTAAAGTGATAATCCTGCTCGTTTCCAACAGTGTACACCATTCCACTCATGCTGGGATTATCGCGAAAACGCTGTAAAGCGGTACCCAAATCTTGGGTCATATACACTGCAGTCCCATCGGCACGCAAGAGGAGTTTCTCGTCTAAACCTTCGTCGGTTAAGTCGATCCAAACCGAGCCGTCTTCTTTTCTATACAACACCTCTTTTTCAAGGCCTTCTTCCACTAAAGTTTTGCCCAATAAATAGGTGTCGCTTTCATAGTAATAGGAGTCGAAGTTGACCCCTAGATTGGCATAGGTCACATCGAAACCAGCATAAACCCAAGCGTTCATTTTTTTCCAAAGGGCTACGACTTCTTCTTTTCCGGCTTCCCAATCGCGCAGCATGGATTGCGCTGCTTTAAATAGGGGCGCATTGGCCTTGGCTTCGTCTTCACTTTGCCCTTCGGCCATTAAGCCTTCGATTTCTTTTTTGTATTCTTGGTCGAAACGCACATAGTAATTCCCAACCAGTTTATCTCCTTTGAGTCCCGTTGATTCTGGCGTTTCGCCTTCACCAAATTTTTGCCAAGCCACCATAGACTTACAAATGTGGATCCCACGGTCGTTGATGATTTGCGTTTTTACCACCTTTTGTCCGCTTGCTTCCAAAATATTCGCCACAGCATACCCCAAGAGATTATTGCGTATATGACCTAAATGCAATGGTTTGTTGGTATTGGGAGAGGAATATTCTACCAAACGCGTTCCGCGCTCTTGCGAAATCGGTTGGTGCCCGTAGTTGGACACTGCTGCAATATGGTTCAATTGCTCGGCATAAAAAGCATCAGCAATGGAAAGGTTTAAAAAGCCCTTTACGACATTGAATGCAGTAACCCATGGAAGCGTGGCCACTAAATGTTCCCCTATAGCCTCCCCCAAAGCAACTGGATTCGCTTTGATGTGACGCAATAATGAGAAGACGACCAAGGTTAGGTCTCCCTCAAATTCTTTGCGGGTAGCTTGAAACTCAAATTGAGCAATTTCAACCTGATGATTTGCTGCTAAATAATCGGATAAAATGGGGGAAAGTTGATCGGCTAATGCTTTCATGTGCGAATTTGCGCAAAGATACTTATTATGATCAAAAAATCTTCTTTTGGGATTATATCCCTTATCTTTAAAATAAAAATGCTCGTCAATATCTCGTATAACGAGCCCAAAATCAAACGCGCTATTGAAGAAGAAGTTGGAAAAGCTTTTGGTTTGCGCGAGCGTTGGGCTATGGGAGGCATAGGCTCTGGGAAATTATTCATTACCTCCACCTCCATCGATATTCACAATTTATTGGTGCTGGACCAAAACATCAATCAGTGCAATATTGAGTTACGTCCTAAAGGCATAATCGTTCATTTTAGGAGTCTTTTGGAAACCTATGGCTTGGTCATTCCCTACTACAAATTGAAAATATACAAAGGACGAGCCGAGGAGTACTCGATTTACAAAGACAACTCCACCATTAAGGTGGCTGCCAAAAACAAAAGCACCCATGCTTTCTTTAAGAAAATCGCGAACGAGAAAATAAAAAACATGCCCCCTTCCATCGACGACCTCTAAAAAAACAATTGCTATGAAAATATTGGTCACTGGAGCAAACGGATATATTGGCATGCGACTTCTGCCCTATTTAGTACAAGCGGGGCACGAGGTCTATTGTGCAGTGCGGGATCCTGAACGTTTATCGGTCAATGAAAGCCTGCGGAAGCAACTGCAGCTCATCACGGTAGATTTCTTAGAACGCCCGGAACACAACCCTATTCCAAAAGATATCGATGTGGCCTATTATCTCATTCACTCCATGTCGTCTGATGTGGGCGATTTTTCGCAAATGGAAGCCCAGTGTGCTCAAAACTTCTCGGCCTTGATAGAGCAAACCCAAGCAAAGCAAATTGTTTATCTAAGCGGCATCGTCAACGAAAAAAGCTTATCAAAGCATTTGGCTTCCCGTAAAAATGTAGAAGACATTTTAATGCAATCTAAGGTTCCCACCACCGTATTACGTGCTGGAATTATTGTGGGTTCTGGTAGTGCTTCGTTTGAAATTATTCGCGATCTGTGCGAAAAACTTCCGGTCATGATTACCCCCAAGTGGGTACAAACCAAATCACAACCCATTGGGATTCGCAATGTGATGGAGTACCTTACCGGGGTACTGCTCCACCCCGACTGTTTCAATGCGTGTTTTGACATAGGCGGAGCCGATGTAATGACCTACAAAGAAATGCTGCATCGCTATGCAAAAAACCGAGGGTTCCGCAATTGGATTCTCCCCGTCCCGGTGATGACACCCCGTTTGTCTTCCTACTGGCTACATTTTGTTACTTCGACCTCCTACCCACTTGCCGTGAGTTTAGTCGATAGCATGAACATGGAAGTGGTGGCAAAAGACAATCGTTTAGAGCAACTTTTAGGCATCCGCCCCTACAGCTATGACGAAGCCATTCAAATGGCCTTTAAACGCATTGCACAGAACTCGGTAGTGAGTAGCTGGAAAGACTCTATGGTGAGTGGTCGCTTAAGCAAAAAATTAAACGACTATATTCAGGTTCCGCGCTATGGTGTTTTAAAAGATGTGCAAGAGCTGAAGGGAATCGACCCAGAAACTACCTTTACCGCCTTGTGGAAAATTGGCGGAGCACAGGGCTGGTATTACGCTAATTTTTTATGGAAAATCCGTGGTTATTTGGACCAACTTATGGGCGGAGTGGGCCTGCGCAGAGGACGTACACATCCCGATAAAATCTATGCAGGTGATGCCTTGGACTTTTGGCGCGTATTGCTCGCCGATAAAAAGAAAAAACGCTTGCTCCTTTTTGCTGAAATGAAGCTGCCCGGAGAAGCGTGGTTGGAATTTAGAATTGAGGGCGACACGATTCATCAAACCGCAACTTTTCGACCCCGTGGACTGTGGGGAAGACTGTATTGGTACAGCCTTGTCCCCTTCCACTTCTTTATTTTTAAAGGAATGATTCGCCGTTTGGCGCAGCATTAATTAACGCTGATCGATAGATTTAAACGGTAAATCAACTTGCCCAGTATAAATTTGACGCGGACGTCCAATAGGCTCGTTGTTCATACGCATTTCTCTCCACTGTGCAATCCATCCGGGTAGGCGTCCAAGCGCGAACATCACCGTAAACATTTCCGTTGGGATACCCAATGCACGGTAAATGATCCCAGAGTAGAAATCTACGTTTGGGTAGAGTTTGCGATCTACAAAATAAGAATCTACCAAAGCTTCCTGCTCTAGGCCTTTTGCTACATCGAGGATAGGATCGTTGATGCCCAATTCGTTCAATACTTCGTCGGCCGATTTCTTGATGATACGGGCACGTGGATCGAAGTTTTTATACACACGGTGTCCAAAGCCCATCAAACGGAACGGGTCGTTCTTGTCTTTGGCTTTAGCCATGTATTTTTTAGTATCGCCTCCATCTTGATCAATGGCTTCCAACATTTCGAGTACTGCCTGGTTAGCTCCACCGTGAAGTGGTCCCCACAAAGCAGAGATTCCTGCAGAAATTGAAGCAAAAAGACCGGCATGCGATGAACCTACAATACGCACGGTTGATGTCGAACAGTTTTGCTCGTGATCGGCGTGTAGAATCAATAATTTATTCAACGCACGGTTGATGATATCATTTGATTTGTATTCCTCGTTTGGACGACGAAACATCATCTGGGCGATATTATCGACATAACTCAAGCTGCTATCGCTGTAGTTCAAAGGCAAGCCTTTTACTTTGCGGTGCGTCCAAGCACACAATACGGGGAATTTGGCCATGATAGTAACAATGGCGTTATACATGTCCTCTTCCGACTCAACATCGACCGATTCTGGGTTAAATGCCGTTAAAGCCGAGGTGAGTGATGCAAGTGCCCCCATGGGGTGCGCACTTCGCGGAAAACTCTTTAAAATCGTTTTTAGGTCTTCATCGACCAACGATTCTTTGTGGATATCAGCTTGGAACTTGTCTAATTGAGCTGCTGTGGGCAAGACCCCAAAAATCAATAAATAGCACACTTCCAAGAAATCTGCGCCAGCGGCGAGGTCTTCGATGCTGTAGCCACGGTATTTTAACTCTCCTTTTTCTCCATTGAGGAAAGTAATTTCACTTTGGCAAGAGCCTGAATTCTTAAACCCTGGATCAAGAGTAACTAAACCCGTTTGTGCACGTAAGCTTTTGATGTCAATTCCCACTTCCTTTTCCGTTCCTTCAACCAAAGGAAATTCATAGGTATTGTTATCGTAAATAAGTTGTACTTTTTTCTCCATAGTGTTTAATTCTTTTGCTTTGCAAAGGTACAAAAAAGCAAGGTTTTTTAGAAATGAAAAAAGGGGGAATCCCCCCTTTATCACATCTTATTTTAAATCTGTTTTTTTAGATTTTAAAAGCGCGTCGCTGTGGAAAGTAAGCCGTGTCGGCTAATTCCTCTTCTATACGCAACAATTGGTTGTATTTGGCCATACGATCACTACGTGAAGCCGAACCGGTTTTAATTTGTCCCGTATTGAGTGCTACTGCTAAATCGGCAATCGTATTGTCTTCCGTCTCTCCTGAACGGTGCGACATCACAGCGGTGTACCCTGCATTGTGTGCCATGTTTACCGCAGCAATCGTCTCGGTTAAACTTCCAATTTGATTTACTTTAATCAAGATAGAATTGGCAATAGACTGCTCAATACCACGCGATAAACGCTCTACATTGGTCACGAATAAATCGTCTCCAACCAACTGTACTTTATCCCCAATTTTCTCGGTTAAAGATTTCCATCCGTCCCAGTCGTTTTCGTCCATTCCATCTTCAATCGAAATGATAGGATATTTAGCCGAAAGCTCTGCTAAGTATTGCGCTTGTTCTTCTGAGCTTCTTTTTACGCCCGACTCCCCTTCGAAAAGCGTGTAGTCGTAAACGCCGTCTTTATAAAATTCTGCAGCAGCACAATCCAAAGCAATCATCACTTCTTCTCCTGCTTTGTACCCTGCATTTCCAATCGCTTTAATGATGGTGTCTAAAGCGTCTTCCGTCCCGTCTAAAGTGGGTGCAAAACCTCCTTCATCGCCTACCGCAGTAGAAAGATTGCGGTCGTGCAATACTTTTTTCAGGTGGTGGAAAATCTCTGTTCCCATTTGCATGGCCTTTGAGAAAGTCTCAGCGGCAACAGGCATAACCATAAACTCTTGGAAAGCAATTGGCGCATCGGAGTGTGAACCTCCATTGATGATGTTCATCATAGGCACAGGAAGCGTGTTGGCGCTCACCCCACCTACATAGCGGTACAAAGGCATACCCAACTCGTTGGCTGCTGCCTTGGCCACGGCCAAAGAAACCCCTAAGATAGCGTTGGCTCCTAATTTAGATTTATTGGGTGTACCGTCTAAATCGATCATCATTTGATCAATGCGATTTTGCTCAAAAACAGAAACGCCAACGATGTGTTCGGCCAACTGCTGGTTAACGTTGTTTACAGCGGTTTGAACCCCTTTACCCATAAAGTCACTTCCTCCATCGCGAAGCTCTACGGCCTCGTGCTCTCCTGTCGATGCACCAGAGGGAACAGCGGCTCTTCCAAGGGTTCCATTTTCTGTGATCACATCTACTTCTACGGTTGGGTTCCCACGTGAATCTAGAATTTGTCGCGCGTGAACATTAATGATAATACTCATTTGGTTTAATTTTATTTGGTTTCTATTGGTTGATCAAGGTTTTGAACTGGCTAAACAAATACTTAGCATCGTTTGGTCCAGGTGCAGCTTCAGGGTGGTATTGTACCGAGAAGCACTTTTTTGATTTCATTTTTAATCCTGCGACTGTTTGGTCGTTCAGGTGGGTATGCGTGATTTCAAGGTCAGCGTGTGCTTCAGCCTCTTCACGGCTCACGGCAAATCCGTGGTTTTGCGAAGTGATTTCTCCTTTTCCAGTGCTGTGGTTCAATACAGGGTGATTAATACCTCTATGCCCGTTAAACATCTTAAAGGTAGAAACCCCATTGGCCAAGGCAATTACTTGGTGGCCTAAACAAATTCCAAACAAAGGCAAGTCGCGGGCGATAATCTCTTTGGCAACTGCTTGGGCTTGGTACAAAGGCTCTGGATCACCAGGTCCATTAGAAAGGAAATAACCGTCAGGATTCCATGCGGCTAAATCTTCAAAGCTGCTATCGTAAGGAAAGACCTTTAAATAAACGCCTTGATCGGCAATGTTCTTTAAGATACTCTGTTTGATTCCCAAATCGAGGGCTGCTACCTTAATGGGCGCATTTTCGTCGCCATAGAAATAAGGTTCTTTGGTCGATACAACAGAGGCCAATTCACGTCCTTCCATGGAAGGATAGCTAGCCAATTCACTTTTGAGTTCTTCCAATCGCTCTACTTCGGTAGTAATCACTGCATTTTGCGCTCCATTTTCACGAATGTAACGCACGAGGGCACGTGTATCGACATCTGAGATGGCGACTTTGTTTTGATCGGCGAAATAATCGTAAAGGTTTTTTGTCCCCGCAGGGCGTGTGTGATCAAAACTGAAATTTTTACAAATAAGACCCGCAATTTTAATGGAATCCGACTGGCTGTCGACTTCTACAGTACCGTAGTTTCCAATGTGAGCATTGGTGGTCACCATGAGTTGTCCAAAATAAGAGGGATCGGTGAAAATTTCTTGGTATCCCGTCATTCCTGTATTGAAACAAATCTCACCGAAAGCAGTGCCTTCAATACCGATTGATTTTCCATAAAAAATTGTTCCATCTGCTAAGAGAACAAGTGCTTGTGCTCGCTTGTTGTACTTCATATCCTACCTTAAAAAAATTTTTACAAAGAAACATAAAAAAAAGGATAAACTCTTAGAGCTTATCCTTTGTCCTATGTTATAATTATTAAC
>WTJP01000155.1:0-5640 GCA_011526275.1 Candidatus Arcticimaribacter sp.
TCAGAAGAAAGTCAAAACGCATTGAAATAACCATGGCGTTTTTGCTGCACGGACTTGAAACCCAACGACTGCGCTTTCGTGCGATTGAGCAAGAACAAGACTTTAAACATTGGTTGCCTTTTTTTCAGAGTAAAGTAGCGATGCAACATTGGCCCATGGGCGGCTTGAGTCCCCAGGAATACGCCCGGGAATGGTATGCAAAACAAGCCCATCGTTATCGAAATAATTGGGGTGGATTAAATGCCGTAATCGAAAAAGAAAGCGGAAAACTCGTGGGGCACGTTGGACTATTGACCCAAAAAGTGGGGGAAGTAATCGAGCTGGAAGTGGCCTATTCGCTCCTCCCCGAGCATTGGAAAAAAGGTTATGCTACCAAGGCTGCCCAATTTTGTATACATTATGCCTTCAATAAGGGCTTAAGCGAGCGCTTGGTGTCCATCATCAGTCCTACTAACTCGCCTTCCATTGCGGTGGCGAAACGCATTGGGATGCACTTTGAACGAGCAATCGTTTTTCAAGAAGTGGAAGCTCAACTTTACCGAATAGAAAACAAAGATTTGATCTTATGAAAAAAATATCCGTTATCGTACTATTAGCCAGCTTGCTCATCGGCTGTAAAACAGAAAATATTGGTTTAGACGAAGTGCGAGAAGCCATAAGTCTAGAAGAAACAAAAACCATTCTTTTCACCTTGGCAAGTGATGATATGAAAGGGCGCGACAGCAAGAACGGAGGCTATGCCAAAGCAGCTGGCTTTGTAGAAGACTATTTCCAAAAACACAACATTCAGCCTTTTTATCCCGCCTACCGCGACTCGCTCATGACCGATAGTTTGTGGAGTTATAATGTTGTGGGAAGTATCGGAAAATACGACCCGAACAAGAAAACGGTGCTCATTGGCGCACATCTCGACCACATTGGCATCAAAGAGCAAGAAGGAGACAGTATCTACAACGGGGCAAACGACAATGCTACGGGCTCAACAGCTGTCTTGCAAATCGCGCGTTTCTTAAGCCAAAAAAAATGGAAACAAAATGTAGTGGTTGCCCTCTTTGCCGATGAAGAAAAAGGGCTTAAAGGGGCCTATCATTTAGCCGAACGTATGAAAAAAGAACAAGTTGATTTAGCTTATATGGTCAACTTTGAAATGTTGGGGATTACCTTAACTACAGGAGCAAACCAAGTGTATATGACGGGTTACAACCTATCGGATATGGCCGATAAAATGAATGCCTTTTCGCCTAATTTTGTTCAATTCCTCCCTCAAGCAAAAGAATACAATTTGTTCCGTCGTTCCGATAACTATGCTTTTTATGAAGCCTTTGGTGTCCCTGCCCAAACCCTTTCTACTTTCGACTTTAAAAACTATGGCCATTACCACAAAGCCGGTGATGAAGCCGAAAAAATGGAAGTGGACAATATGAACACTGTCATTGGGACAGCAGCCTACACCATCGCTAAGTTATTAGACAAAGAGGTGAACATTGAAATGAAAGAAAAAGAAGAGTAGCCTACTGCTGGGTTTGCTCCCGGAAGGTACTTTCAAAAATCTTATCGGCATTCCCCGCTTCGAAGCCCTCTCGTCGATGGGCGCGGGTCAATTCGTTTCGTTTTAAATGCTTGTATTCTTCTAAAGGTAATCGCTCTGCAAACTCGACATAACTGCCCGGGATGTCTTGGGTTGTCCCGCAAGAAAAAGTCGCAGGAATCATTTTGGCTACCGAACTCGATTGCCGCAATAAACCATCGGGGCTTACTTTGATCTTCCCTCCTGCTGTGTTCAATTTTATGCCAATTCCCTCGAGAAAGCCATTGAACTTTTCCAGGGTGTTGTGTTCTTCTAATTCATGCACACTAATGGTGTAATGATTTAAATAATAGCGGTTGTAAATCACCCAGGCGGCATATTCACTTTCTTCGGCAAGGCGCTCATAGGCTGCCGCAGTGGGCAATTCCCACAAGGGGCGATGAAAGAAGTCCCCTACCTGCTGGGCATCGTTTAAATCTAAACTGTCCACTGGATCGGCTTTGATAGGGTCAGTGAATTGGTGGATAATCGCTTGAGCGGTTTCCGAAAGGTCTTGCACCCGCAATTCTGAAATAAAAATGCGTGGGTATTTTGGCTCGGGCGGAGCATACCAATAGGCGTCTAATTTTTTCTTTTCAAAATGATAGGGATCCATTTTGGTGTAACCATAATGCAAAAAAATCTTTTCAAAAGAAGCCAAACCCAAATGCGGCACACCCAGGGTGCGAAAAGCAACATGGTCGTTTTCAATATCGCGCTCTGCAGCAATCATTCCATCGGCTAACATGGCATTGACGATTTTCCCCACATCGGGTACACGTTCCCGATAGGGCACAAACAAGGCCTCCATAATTTTATCCAACGCTTTCATCGACAGTAATTTTACTTAAATGTAGGAAGTTATTTGTAAATTACCCATCATATCAATCACTCATGATCAAATACACTAAAGGCCTTCTAGCCGTTGCGCTAATTTTTATTGCGGCTTGTTCTTCTCCCAAAAATCAATTCGAGAAAGGGAATTACGAAAAAGCAGTTCAGCTAAGCATCAAGAAGTTGCGAAAAAAGCCTTCCAACGAAAAGCAACAGGCTATTCTCAAAGCAGCCTATGGCTATGCCGTGCAGGTGTCAGCACAAAAAATCACCCAGCAGCAACAAAGCCAAGACCGCTTTAAATGGGATAAGGTCATAGCGCAGTATCGCGAAATGCAAAAACTATACGGGGAATTACTCCAATGCCCTGGTTGCTTAAAGATGGTAACTCCTGTCGATTATCAAACCGATTTAAACGAAGCGCTTTTACAAGGGGCACAAGTTTATGTAGAAGAAGGTTTGGCCGCCTTAAACACCCAAACCAAAGTGGGAGGTCGCACAGCTTTTAACCATTTTGCGCAAGCCAAAGCCTATCAAAATACTTACGCCAATATCGACGAATATCTTGCACAGGCAAAGGTATTGGGAACTGAAATCATTGGTATTTCAAAAATTCCCGTGGCGAGCAAAGGCTTAGAAATTAATTCCGCTTTCTTTTTACAGCAACTCACACAAGCCTTGAACGACTTAAATTATCGTTTTGCGGAGTTTTATCCTTTAGACTATTTTGTGCAAAATGCAAATGGGCAAGGCAATAAACCCCCAGCGCCCGATCAAATCATCGACCTCTCTTTTGACGATTATTTTATTGGACAAACCTACCTAAAAGAAACCCGTGAGACCGTGGTTCGCGACAGTGTTAAGGTAGGAGAAGTGAGCGACAGTCTAGGGCGAAAGCAAGCTGTTTACGGGAAAGTTGAAGCTGAATTACAGCTGTTTGACAAAACCCTTGAAAGCGGTGGCTTGCTCAATATCGCCATAGTTGAGCCTGCGACCAACACTGTGTTGTTCCAACAAAAAATTCCCAGCACCTATGTGTGGGAAAACCACTGGGCGACTTACCAAGGGGACAAGCGGGCTTTGACCAAAGCGGAGATGGAACTCACCAAAAACAAAGAGCTACTTCCCCCTTTACCACAAGATTTATTTTATGCCTTTACCCGCCCCTTGTTCGATCAAACCGCTGTGCTTTTAAGGCGTCGTTATCGCCCGTTAAAATAACCCGCACATGTATCAACAAATTGCGCGTTTTGGCCAATTGCTTTTTAGTAAAGCCTTTCTCTTTCGGGTTGGTTTTAACCTTTCCCCCATGTATAGAAGAAGCTGTGGTAGGGTCATCGAAGTATCACCCGACCTATTGCAAGTCAAAATTCGGCTGCGGTATTCGTACAAAAACAAAAATTACGTCGGCTCCATTTTCGGAGGGAGTTTGTTCTCTAGTGTCGATCCTTTCCCCATGGTACAACTCATCAATGTTATTGAAGAAGACTTTATTGTTTGGGATAAAGGGGCGAAAATTCAATTCCGAAAACCCGCCTTTGAAGACCTTTATGCCACCTTTAGTTATACTGAAGAAGAACTGGAGGAACTCCGCCAACGGGTAAAAAAAGAGAAAGAAATTGAAATTGTAAAATCGACTCCATTGACCAATAAGGCAGGCGATAAAGTTTTTTGTGTGGTCGATAAAACCTTGTTCATCGCAGAAAAAAAACACTTTAAGGCCAAGCGGGCTAAAAAAGCTGCTGCCGAAAAATAACATACTGTTTATGAAACGAATACTCTCCCTGCTCTTTTTGCTTCTGCTGCTACTCTTAGGCTTTATGACCTACAACAGTATGCAATTTTCTTCCAAACAGATAAGCAGAGAAAGTATCCCTGCTTTAACTGTAGATGAAGCGACCATTGATCGTTTTTCAAATGCATTGCAAATCAAAACGATTTCGCCAGAGCAGCCCGAAGATTTTGACTCCCTAGCGTTTTTTCAGTTCAATGATTATTTAAAAAGCACCTACCCCCTCACCGATTCACTTTTGCTGAAAAAGCGATTTGGACAATTCAGTCATCTGTATCAATGGGAAGGGAGTAATCCTGATTTAAAACCGGTTATTTTAATGGCGCATTTGGATGTAGTCCCTGTCATAGAAGAAAATTTACCCGACTGGAAGCATCCCCCATTTGCGGGAAAAGTCGTGAATGACACCCTTTGGGGACGTGGAACCATCGACGATAAGATTGGGGTGATTGGTTTACTCGAAGCAACCGAACGTTTATTAGAGGCCGGATATCAACCCCAGCGCAGCCTCTACCTATCTTTTGGGCATGACGAAGAAATTGGTGGGCTACAAGGAGCTAAAGTAATTGTAGATTACCTCAAAGACCAAGGGGTAGAAGCCGAATATGTTTTAGACGAAGGAGGCACCATTTCGCAGGGCATCATTCCCGGAATCACCAAAGATGTTGC
This sequence comes from Candidatus Arcticimaribacter sp., assembly GCA_011526275.1. Classification (GTDB taxonomy): domain Bacteria; phylum Bacteroidota; class Bacteroidia; order Flavobacteriales; family Flavobacteriaceae; genus Arcticimaribacter. Next base: position 4,863 of record WTJP01000155.1, read on the forward strand.
CCTTATTGGGGTAGCTGAAAAAGGCTATGTTTCGCTTGAACTCTCCGTTAAAAAAGAGGGAGGACATTCCTCCATGCCGGAAAAAGAATCGGCCATTGACCTATTAGCTGCGGCCATAGTAAAGGTCAAAAGCCAACCTTTTCCAGCAAAACTAGCCGGACCAATCGCCGGCTTCATTGAATATTTAGGTCCAGAAATGGGTGGATTCAACCGTTTTATTTTTGCCAACCGCTGGTTGTTTGGTTCTATCATTACAGGGGTCTATGAAAAAACAGGATCTGGAAATGCGTTGGTGCGCACCACTACCGCTCCTACCATTTTCAATGCTGGGGTAAAAGACAATGTTATTCCGCAAAATGCCAAGGCGACCATTAACTTTAGAATTCTATCGGGCGAAGATTCCAACTCGGTCATGGAACGGGTAAAAGCATTAATAAACGACCCGCGTATTCAAGTGAAAAAAGGCCGTATGCAATCGGAACCCTCAAAAGTTTCCTCCATAAATTCTTTTGGATTTCAACAACTACAAGGCACAATTGCCGAAGTGTATCCCGACGCTTTGGTCGCTCCCTTTCTAGTGATTGCAGGAACCGATGCCAAACACTTTGAGCCCATCGCCCAAGACATTTATCGCTTCTCCCCCATGATTATCAACCCCAGTAACATCAAATCGTTTCATGGATTAAATGAGCGGATTGCCATTAGCGATTTTAAACAAGCGGTGCGCTTTTACCACCGTCTTATCGAGAACAGCACCCAAGAGTAGGCAGGAATATAC
>WTJP01000155.1:5740-7833 GCA_011526275.1 Candidatus Arcticimaribacter sp.
GTTTATGAAAAAATGCCTTTTTTTAGCGCAAGAAAACAGCTTTTCTTCAGCAGAGATTAAGCAGATGGAAGGAGCTTTTTTAAGCATTTACCATCAACAGTATCCGCAAGAAAAGTTACAGTTTCTATGGATGCTTTCTCCCAAAGGCTACGCATATACTGAACGTCAACCGTCCAATGCAGTCGTCGTTATGGTGGAAGTAGAGGAAAATATCGACACAGTAAAGCGAGAGGAATTAATGCACTTGTTTTCCAATTATCTGCTCGAGGAATTTAATATCTCTCCTCTTGATTCGGTTATTACGGTGGCCAATTCCTCTTTTGTAAACGCCTTTTTTGAAGCGCAAAAAAGAAGGATAGCTTCTCGCTATCGCCCGTGGATATCCCTGAAGATGATTAGCAGCGGGTTGCTGAATAAACTTAGCCAAGGCTTCTTCCGTCTTCGGGTACGTTATTAATTCAAAACAACTAGTGTATGCCAGTCTATAGTCTCACCTCAAAAGAAGTTATCCCTGTAAAGCAAAAACAGCAGTTAGTCGATTTATTTACAGACACTCACTGCAACATCATGATTGCTCCCGAACAGTTTGTACATGTCCTTTTCTCTGACGGGATTCCCATTACCAATCAACACAAACTTTACATTCATGCTAATGTGCGAAAGGGAAGAGCGCAAGATAAAATAGACCTTCTTGTGGAAACCTTAAAAAGCAAGTGCGCCGAAATTCTCCGAATTCCTACAGAAAAAGTTTATGTAAATCTATTGGAAATTAATGCGAAGTGGATCATGGAAGGGGGGCATGTGATGCCCGATCCTGGAGAGGAAGAAGAGTGGATGGCCAAGGTCATCAAAGCGCTTGAAGAAAGAGAAAAACAATCCATTAGCTAATTCCAAACCCATGAAAGTAACACCAGAAAAAAACGAAAAGGTCGCCCAGATGGTCTTTTCCTCCATCTACCCGCTCTATCTCAATCGCATCGAAAAAAAGGGGCGCAGTAAAGCAGAATTAAATCAAGTCATTGAGTGGCTCACAGGATACGGTGAAAATAAGCTGGAAGCATTACTCCAAGAGAATGTCACCTTTGGGGAATTTTTTAAACGAGCTAATATCCATGAAAACGCCGCCTTAATCAAAGGCGTGGTTTGCGGCTATCGTATCGAAGAAATCGAAGATGAATTCTACGTGTACAAACAATGCAGGAGATTAGAGAAATTAATCGATGAACTAGCACGAGGACGAAAAATGGAGAAGATTTTGCGAACCGTCAACTAGTGCAACTCTTCGAAGTGTATGGACTCCGCATCATATACGGCATAACTTTTTAGCAAGTACTTTTCCCTAATCACTGGCTATCAGTTTGCAAAAACTGTGTTTAGACCATCTTGAAATCCAGCAATAAATCTCCTTCCAACCTAGCTTGTAAATGATCTCCGGGTTGGATTTCTCCTGTCCCACTTGCTGGAGTTCCAGTGAAAAGAAGATCACCAGGTTCTAAGGTCATAAATTTAGAAACGTAAGCGATAATCTCACTGAAATTATAAATCATTAAATCTGTATTTCCAGATTGTTTTAATTCCCCATTGATGGTCAAATCGAAATTTATGTTGTCTAAAGCGGGAAAATTTTCGATGGGTTGAAAAGCCGAAATAGGGGCAGCTCCGTCGAAGCCTTTTGCCAAATCCCAAGGGTGTTTTGTCTCTCTGTAAAGATTGAGCACATCTTTGGCAGTATAATCGATACCAATCGCTAATTCTGAAATATAATCGGCTGCTTCTGCTTCTGGGATGTTCTTACCTGCTTTCCCAATTTTAGCGACGAGTTCAACTTCATAAACCAACTGCTTTGTAATCGACGGATATGCAACGTCTTTATTGTTTGTAACAAGACTACTACTTGGTTTTGAGAAAATAATTTGCTTCCCATTTTTGTAGGTGCTGATTTCAGATTTATCGTTGACGTAATTTTTACCTATCCCTAAAATTTTCATGTTGTATGGTTTAATTTATTGTAAAAATACAATCTTTAAAGGCGGAAAAAAGCTGCAATTACAGCTATCATAAAATTCTTGTTTTTTGTTGAATGAAAAACAAGT
>WTJP01000118.1:0-1692 GCA_011526275.1 Candidatus Arcticimaribacter sp.
ACGCGTTCACAGATTAGCAATCTGCTGCATTACCACTCTGCCACCTCTCCATTCCTATAATCAAACAGGTGTGCAAATGTAATTCTAAGGGATTAAATACACAACCTATTGCTGAAATTTCTAGGACATTTATTCGGGATACTCTACCCGTAATTGATAAATATTGATCAACTTATTGAGGAGTACTTTTTTAACTGTCTCAATTTCAGCTAAAGTAATATTGGCGTTGATAAACTGCTTCTCCTCCATTTGGGTGTCGATTATTTTCGTCACAAAATTCTCTAACGACTCCTTTGTGGGCTCTTTAATGCTTTTAGAGGCCGCTTCTACTGCATCCGACATCATGACCACAGCAGTTTCTTTGGAAAAAGGTTTGGGTCCGCGATAGGTAAAATCAGCCACATCGAGTTCTGGATTTATTTCCTGCTGTTTTTTATAAAAATAATAGACCTTAGATGTACCGTGGTGGGTGCGAATAAAATCGATTACACGATCGGGAAGATTGTATTTTTTAGCTAGCTCAATTCCTTCAATCACATGATTGATGATAATCCGAGCACTCTCTCTGGGCGATAGATCGTCGTGCGGAGAAACAGTCCCCCTTTGATTCTCCGAAAAGAAATTTGGCCGATTGATTTTTCCAATATCGTGATACATGGCTCCTACCCGTGTTAAAAGCACATTTGCTTCAATAGCGTCAGCAGCCGCTTCGGCTAGGTTGGCCACCTGTAAGGAATGATGAAAGGTACCCGGTGCCTTGTTCGAAAGTTCTCGAAAAACAGGAGAATTGGTGTCCGAGAGTTCCAATAAGGAGACATCTGAAACTAAGCCAAACACCTTCTCATAGAGGTAAATCAAAGGCTGAACAAACAAAGTCAATAAACCATTGATGATAAAGAAACCAAGCACGAGAAAATCAATGGACTGCACATCGCCATTGCGGATGATGTAAAAGGCGAAATACGTCAGTAAATAAATCAAGGTGATTTGAAAAACAGTCAAAAACAAATTAGCGCGTCTATACAATTCGTCGGCACTTAATATGGTAACCATCCCAGCCAAAACCTGTAAAACGACATATTCAAAACTGTTGGGCACAATAAAACCGATCAAAACCACCGCCAGTACATGAATAAATAAACCCAAACGAGGATCAAAAAATGCCTTTGTGATCAAGGGAAAAACGCAAATTGGCAGGGCATAAATGTAGGCTGCATCAAACTTAATGATGGTAGTACTAGCGCCTACCATCAAAAGCAAATTGAAAAACAAAAAGGTCAACTTAATGTTGTCATCAAAAATATTGGGACGGTACTGATAGAGGAAAAGCATCAGTATGACCAACAACAACACAACCATAATGGCATAGCCCGCTATAGTCCATAGATTGTTGGCAGTGGAACTATTTTCAGCAGAAAACTGTTGTTTTAAGGAACGAAGTTTTTCAAATCTTGGACCGTCGACTATAGCATTAGCAGAGATGATTTTCTCTCCTTTCCGCACCAAACCTCTTGTTAATGAAATGGTCGCATAAAGTTCTTCTAATGCGCGATCACTATAGGATGCGTTATAGCTTAAATTAGGTTCTAAGAGCGTAAAAAACAAATTGTAATAAGCTGTACTGTACCGCTTATAGCCTTGGTCAACGGCATTATCCATGTAAGCTGAAAGCTCGTTTAGATCAAGCAAGGC
>WTJP01000118.1:1792-28577 GCA_011526275.1 Candidatus Arcticimaribacter sp.
AGACTAAAGGCGAACAAAATACCCTTGTAGATATTTGCCTGGTAGTTGTAAAAAAGACTGAGGAGTTGCTTCATGAATCGCTTGCTTTCAACTTGCTTAAAGATACACTAATCTGTAGAATGTTGTGTCCCTATTCAAAATCTTAAAAACTACCCCAAGGTTGCTTGAATTTCCCTATTTTTGAACTAGTCTTTTAGAAAAATCTAACCACATTGAAGTACGGCATTTGCCCTCTTGGGCTCGTCCCTTTACGCAAAGAAAACGATCACAAAAGCGAATTGGTTTCGCAATTGCTTTATGGTGATTTTTTCAAAATCATCGACGAGCGAAAAGATTGGTATAAAATTCGGCTGCAATGGGACAACTATGAAGGTTGGATTACACAGCACCAAGCACAGCTCATCGAACAAGAAGATTACACCAGCCTTCAAAAAGAATCCTATCTAGGGAGTACGCACCTCATTGATTTTGTGCAATTACCTTCCCAAGAAATTTTTCCCATTCCGTTAGGCAGTGACCTGCGCGGACTTTCTCTACTGGGTCACAGCATTGAAGAACAGCCCAAACCGTTAAAGGCAGATAAAGCAGCACTTGTGCGTACCGCCTATCAGTACTTACATGCCCCCTATTTGTGGGGAGGTAAAACACCCTTGGGTATCGACTGTTCTGGACTCACCCAAATGGTCTATAAAATGCACGGTATCCCTTTAAATCGCGATGCTTCTCAACAAGCGCAACAAGGCACTACCTTGAGCTTTATCGATGAAAGCGAACCCGGTGATCTCGCTTTTTTCGACAACAAGGAGGGCGAAATTATTCATGTGGGTATTCTCCTGCAAAATCATTTTATTCTTCACGCCCACGGGAAAGTACGCATCGACCGCATCGACCAAACTGGGATATTTAATGCCGAAAAGCAAACCCACTCCCACAAGCTGCGCCTAATTAAATCTATGCTATAAAAAAACCCCTCCAAAAGGAGAGGTTTTTATTTTATATGAAGTAATAGTTTTTATTGCTCATATTTCTCTACGATGGCTTTCATGGCCATGAATCCTTCATTGTCTCCAATCGTACCGTAGATGTTTCTCAAGGTCTTTACCGCCTCTAAGTTAGAATCGTCTAAAGCAATCAAACTTTTCAATACGGGTACACATTCGAGGTAAAGCTCTTCACGCTTAGCTTTCAATTCGTCATACTTGGCATTGTCTGCTCTTGAATTTCCAAGGGAGTTCATTTGCTCTACAATGCTTGCCTCGTCTTCTAAAATTAAAGCTACTAGGTTCAAGTAAGCATTCTCCATTTCAGGATCCAACTCGATCGCCTTTTCGTAGAATTCACGTGATTTTACTTTATCTCCTGTCTCACTATTGACCACCCCTAGGTTAAAATACAATACAGCATTGTTAGGATCCTGCTCCAGGGCTTCAATGATTAACTCTTGGTAACGTTCACGCTCACCCAACTCAATATAGATATTGGCTTCTGTAAGAATTAACCCAACATCACCAGGGTTTGCTTTACGCGCATCTTGTACCGCTTTAATAGCATTGTCTTTTTGCCCTAATTGGTTGTAAATTAATGCGATGTTCTTAACGATTTCAGGGTATTTAGACTCGCTGTCTTCTTCGCGGGCGTTGGTGTAAGATTTTGATTTTTGGTAAATCCCATACTCCGTGGCCGATACTTCTGTTTCTTGTCCTGTAGCAACTTCGGTTACATAGTACTTGGTTACAACACCAGTGTAGTTGATGTCGCGGAGTAAAATGTAGCGCTCCAATGCTAGCGGATAGTCAGAGCCATTCACCGCATTTGTAGCAGAATAGTACAAGTAATCGATGTTCGCTTCAGGATCCATTTGGTAGGCCAAGAACAAGTTGTTCGAAGAAGGAATAAATTCTTTTGCTTCCGACTGTTCGATGGCTGCATTGACGATATCAGAAGTCAATTGTTGCATTTCGGTAGCTAAAGCAGCTTTAATTGAGCTGTTCCCCTCTGCCATTTTAAGGTTGTCATAAGCAGATTGAAAATCCTTGTCTAAACGAGCAATTTGTCCTAAAAGGAAGTGGTATTGTGTTTTTATTTTAGCATCTGTAGCCCCTTCAAGCAATGCTTTATTGGTTTCCAATGTCGCTTTGGCTTCTTCGACCTTAGACGCTTTAAATTGCTTTTGAGCCGTTTTTAACTCTTTTTTTTGCGCAAAACCTACCGTTAACGCAAGCCCTAAGAAAAGGGTAAATAATTGTTTCATGGGTTGTTTAGTTATATTTAAGTCTTAATTATTCAATATTCGTGCCAGCAGCCGGAGTTTCCCCATCGGTTTCCTGACCTTCTTCTAGCGAATCTTCTTCTTTCATTACCTTGGCTACAGCGGCAATGCTATCATCACCTTTAAGGTTAATGAGTTTCACTCCCTGAGTCGCTCGTCCCATAACACGTAAGGAATCTACGCTCATACGAATGGCGATACCTGATTTGTTGATGATCATCAAATCGTTTTCATCACTCACGTTTTTAATGGCGACAAGTTCTCCTGTTTTTTCAGTAACGGAAATGGTTTTAACCCCTTTTCCTCCACGGTTGGTGGCACGGTAATCTTCCAAAGAAGAACGTTTTCCGTAACCGTTGGCTGAAACCACTAAGATATCAGAAGAAGTATCGCTTACTGATACCATTCCAATAACCTCGTCTTGTGGTCCATTGAGCGTAATCCCACGTACCCCAGAAGCATTTCGTCCCATTGGGCGGGTTTTACTTTCCTCAAATCGAATGGCTTTCCCTGATTTTACTGCAAGTAAGATTTCACTTTCACCATTGGTCAGTTTTGCTTCGAGTAGTTCGTCACCATCTTTTACCGTTATGGCGTTGATTCCGTTAGCACGTGGACGTGAATACTGCTCTAAAGCCGTTTTCTTCACCTGCCCTTGCTTGGTGGCCATAATCACATAGTGGTTGTTGATGTACTCCTCGTCTTTTAGGTCTTGCGTATTGATAAAGGCTTTCACCTTATCGTCTTGCTCAATATTAATGAGGTTTTGTATCGCTCTTCCCTTAGCCGTTTTCGATCCTTCAGGAATTTCATACACCCGCATCCAGAAACACTTCCCTTTTTGGGTAAAGAACAACATGTATTGGTGGTTGGTTCCCACAAATAAATGCTCCAAAAAGTCTTCGTTTCGCGTGGTAGTCGCTTTTTGCCCTACCCCTCCTCTATTCTGCGTTTTGTATTCCGCCAGTGGGGTGCGCTTAATATAACCTGCATGCGAGATGGTAACCACAACCTTTTCGTTGGGAATCATATCTTCTATACTAAAGTTACCTCCAGCATATTCGATATTTGAGCGGCGCTCGTCTCCATACTTGTCTTTGATTTGTTCCAACTCCTCTTTGATTATGGTCATTCGACGGTCTTTCTTATCGAGAATATCTTTCAAATCTGCGATGGTTTTCACCAATTCGTCATACTCTCCGCGCAGTTTGTCTTGCTCCAATCCGGTGAGTTGACGCAATCGCATTTCAACAATGGCCTTGGCTTGAATTTCTGTCAATTCAAACTTCTCAATTAGCTTGTTACGTGCCTCATCAGCATTAGACGAAGAACGAATTAAAGCAATTACTTCGTCGATATTGTCAGAAGCAATGATGAGCCCTTCCAATATGTGTGCGCGCTCCTCTGCCTTACGTAATTCGTATTGAGTTCTGCGTACAACCACATCGTGACGGTGTTCCACAAAATGATGGATCAACTCTTTTAGGTTGAGCAATTGCGGACGTCCTTTGACTAAGGCAATATTGTTAACGCTAAACGATGATTGTAAAGCGGTGTATTTAAAGAGTTTGTTTAAAACAATGTTAGGAATCGCGTCGCGCTTGAGAATGTAAACAATACGCATTCCTTTACGGTCAGACTCATCGCGGATGTTAGAGATTCCTTCGATTTTTTTGTCGTTGATCAAGTCGGCGGTTTTGCGAATCATTTCCGCTTTGTTGACTTGATATGGAATTTCGTTTACAATAATGCACTCCCGTCCATTGACTTCTTCAATATTGGCTTTCGCTCTTAGTACTACCCGCCCACGTCCAGTGTGGAAAGCGTCCCGCACTCCGTCATAGCCATAGATGGTTCCTCCTGTAGGAAAATCAGGAGCTTTGACATATTGCATCAATTCATCGATGGTTATATCGTTATTGTCGATATACTGTATCGTCCCGTTGATAACTTCGGTCAGGTTGTGCGGTGGCATATTGGTTGCCATCCCTACGGCAATTCCAGATGTACCGTTTACCAAAAGATTGGGCACACGTGTTGGAAGCACAGTGGGCTCTTTCAAGGTATCGTCAAAGTTGAGCTGGTGGTCAACGGTGTCTTTATCAATATCGGCCAATAAATCTTCCGACATTTTCTGCATCCGCGCTTCAGTATAACGCATAGCCGCTGGGCTATCTCCATCGACAGAACCAAAGTTCCCTTGCCCGTCGATGAGCAAGTAACGCAAACTCCATTCTTGCGCCATACGCACCATGGTGTCGTAAACCGAGGTATCCCCGTGCGGGTGATATTTACCCAATACTTCTCCAACAATACGCGCCGACTTCTTGTAGGCCGTAGAAGAGCGAATGCCCAACTCGTGCATACCGTATAATACTCTGCGGTGTACTGGTTTTAAACCGTCACGTACATCGGGTAAGGCACGTGACACAATGACAGACATCGAATAATCGATGTATGCTGATTTCATTTCATCTTCAATATTGATCGGGATGAGTTTTTCTCCTTCAGCCATAATGAAATTTGGTCTTTAAGTGTAAATGCTAAAATAACCATTTAGCTAGCTTATTCACTTCCTAACAAAAGATTTTCTCTGCGATTTATTAACACTCCATTTGAATAAAAAAAGCGTGAAAATTTACTCACTAAGCCTTTGATATATGGCGATTTTTTTGTCTATTAGCTAAGGTAAGCCCGAGATTGGAATGATGTTTGGGATGATGAAAAAGATAAAAGCAAGAAAAAATGGATGACAATTTTTCTCCACGTGTAAAAGACGTTATTTCTTTTAGCAAAGAAGAGGCCCTTCGTTTAGGGCACGACTATATTGGGACAGAGCATTTGGTGTTGGGTATAATACGCGATGGCGGTGGAAAAGCCATCTCCATTCTAAATGCCATTGAAGTAGACCTCGAAAATTTACGTCGTAAGGTAGAAATTCTAAACCCCGCCTTACTCGACAACAATCGCTTGGAAAACAGCAAACGCAATCTTCACTTAACGAGACAAGCCGAACGCGCCCTAAAAACGACCTTTCTAGAGGCGAAACTTTTCCAAAGTGACCTCATTGATACCGTCCACCTGCTATTGTGTATACTCCGCAATGAAAACGACCCTACCACCAAACTGTTAGGGAAACTCGACGTCACCTATGATTTGGTGAAAGAACAATTCAAAACAATGCTCACCAACGATTCCGACTATCTCGGTATATCTGCTTCTTCTTTTTCAGAGGAAAAAGACGACGAGGGTCAGGAAAAACAAAATCCATTTGTTCCTTCGTCTGAACCGGCTAAGTCCAAAAAATCTAAAACCCCTGTTTTAGACAATTTCGGAAAAGACATTACAGCCATGGCGGCACAAGACAAATTGGACCCTGTCGTTGGACGCGAGAAGGAAATTGAACGTGTTTCTCAAATTTTAAGCAGAAGAAAGAAAAACAATCCACTTTTGATTGGGGAACCTGGTGTAGGTAAATCTGCCATTGCAGAAGGGCTTGCCTTGCGTATCGTTCAGAAAAAAGTTTCGCGTGTTCTTTACGGCAAACGCGTCATTAGTCTTGACCTTGCTAGCCTAGTAGCTGGAACCAAATACCGTGGACAATTTGAAGAACGCATGAAAGCGGTCATGAATGAGTTGGAAAAAAACGATGACATCATTCTTTTTATCGATGAAATCCACACCATAGTGGGCGCTGGAGGAGCAACGGGCAGTCTCGATGCTTCCAACATGTTTAAACCAGCACTAGCGCGTGGTGAAATTCAATGCATTGGAGCCACAACCTTAGACGAATACCGTCAAAACATTGAGAAAGACGGTGCTTTGGAACGACGTTTCCAAAAAGTTACCATTGATCAAACCACGGAGGAAGAAACCTTAGAAATTCTTCAAAACATAAAAGAAAAGTACGAAAACCACCATAACGTTACCTATTCGCACGACGCACTTGTAGCTTGTGTCGAATTGACCAGTCGCTACATCAGCGACCGTTTCTTGCCCGATAAAGCCATTGACGCGCTTGATGAGGCCGGTTCGCGTGTTCACATCAAAAACATGGACGTTCCACAAGAGGTCATCGACCTAGAAGAAGAGTTGGAACGCGTTCGCGAGAACAAAAACACGGTGGTTAAAAAGCAGAAATACGAAGAAGCTGCTCGTTTGCGCGACGACGAAAAACGCGTAGAACGCAATCTTATTGCTGCCCAAGAGAAATGGGAAGAAGAATCGAAACTCAACCGAGTGGAAGTGAACGAAACCCATATAGCTGACGTGGTTTCCATGATGACCGGTGTTCCCATGCAAAAAATTGTCAACACCGAAAAAGACAAGCTGGCTAACCTAAGTGCCATCATCGGAAAAAGCATCATTGGCCAACAAGATGCCGTGGAAAAAGTGGTAAAATCCATTCAACGCAATCGCGCAGGATTAAAAGCACCCGATAAACCCATTGGCTCTTTTATCTTCTTAGGTCAAACTGGGGTCGGAAAAACCCAATTGGCAAAAATACTTGCCCGTGAGATGTTTGATTCTGAAGAAAACCTCATTCGTATCGACATGAGCGAATACATGGAAAAATTCTCCATCTCCCGATTAATTGGTGCACCTCCGGGCTATGTTGGTTACGAAGAAGGCGGACAATTAAGTGAAAAGGTACGTCGCAAGCCCTACTCTGTCATTCTTTTAGACGAAGTAGAAAAAGCGCATCCAGATGTATTCAACATGCTTTTACAAGTCTTGGACGATGGTTTTCTAACCGATAGCCTTGGACGTAAGATTGATTTTCAAAACACCATCATCATCATGACCTCCAACATTGGAGCACGTCAACTCAAAGATTTTGGTACAGGTGTTGGATTCAGTACTTCAGCGCAAAAAAATCAAGCGGAAGAAATAGAAAAAAGCGTTATTGAAAGTGCCTTAAAGAAAACCTTCGCGCCAGAGTTTTTAAACCGTGTAGACGATATCGTTATCTTTAACGCGCTTGAAAAAGAAGATATCATGCAAATTGTAGATATCGAGTTGGAGAAACTAGCCAAGCGAATTGTTAAGTTAGGCTACCAAATGGATGTATCGGTTAAAGCCAAAGAATTCTTAGGCGAAAACGGCTACGACAAAAAATATGGAGCAAGACCACTCTCTCGTGCCATACAACGTTATGTAGAAGATTTAATCGCCGAGGAAATTGTCTCCAACAAAATCAAAGAAGGAGACCATTTAAAACTCGATTGGGACGGAAAAGCTGAAAAATTGAGTCTGTCTTGCTAAACGAACTACAACTCCCCAACATTGGGGAGTTTTTTTTTGGTTGCCTTTTGATTAAACAAAGCTTTTAAACTATTTTTGCAATGAATTTTGAATTGAATGTTTATGTTATCTAACCACAACACATTCTTGAGTTACAGTACACGCACCCCTTGGGGGGTTAACTACTAATTCCGTGTCTGCCTCAATCAGTTCATCATCACTCATCCATCCCTGCCGGGATACCATTAAACCTAAAACATGAAAGTTTTAAAATTTGGCGGTACTTCAGTCGCCAACGCTGAAAATATTAAACGCGTCCTTGACATTGTTCAACAAGAAGATACTTGTACTGTAGTAGTTTCTGCGCTAGGTGGAGTCACCGATCGTCTCCTCTACGCCATGGAACAAGCTGCACAAGCCAACCAAAGCTACAAAGAAGTTCTTCAGGAACTAGAATCCCGCCATTTGGAAGTAATTCGCGGATTTATTCCTGCCAAGGACCAAAGCAGCCTAATCAGTTTTGTAAAAGTAGAACTCAACCACTTGGAGACTATCCTCGATGGGATTTTTATGTTGGAAGAAATCACGCCAAAAGCAGCCGATAAAGTGGCCAGTTTTGGTGAAACCCTTTCCAGTAAACTCATTGAAGCTGCTTTTAAAGAAAACCAATTGGATGTTCGCCGTATAGACGGAAGAGAGCTCATTGAAACCTCAACGCAAAACAATCGTCAAATTGTAAATTGGGAAAAAACTGCAGACAATGTTAAGCGCTTGTATGGAGCGTCTTCAGCCAAAGTAACACTCGTACCGGGCTTTGTAGCACGAAATGAGGCAGGAGAAAACACCACCCTAGGGAGAGGTGGTTCAGATTTTAGTGCTGCCATCCTCGCGCATGTGTTAGATGCGCCAAGCATTGAGGTTTGGACAGACGTGAGTGGTATGTACACGGCAAATCCAAAAATTGTAGCACAAGCTACTCCAATTCCTCACCTCAGTTATTTAGAGGCCATGGAATTATCTCATTTTGGTGCTAAAGTTATTTACCCCCCTACCCTTCAACCTTTGGTGGAGAAAAATATTCCTGTTTACATTAAAAACACCTTTGCACCAGATGACGAAGGTACTTTGGTCAATGGTGGAAAAGGCCGTAAAAACGATCAAGTGGTTAAAGGAATTAGCCATATCGACGAAGTTTCCCTTGTTAGTCTAGAAGGAAGCGGAATGATAGGCATTCCCGGTTTTTCAAAACGACTGTTCGAATCCCTTTCGCGTGAGAAGATCAACGTCATCATGATTACCCAAGCTTCTTCAGAACACTCGATTTGTATTGGGCTTCGTACTGCGGATGCTGAGAAGGCTAAACTTATCATTGATGAGGAGTTTGCATTCGAAATTTCATTGAATAAAGTAAACCCAGCCGCGGTTGAAAATGAGATGGTGAATGTGGCCATGGTGGGAGATCAAATGAAAAGCCACCAAGGCATTAGTGGTAAAATGTTCAGTACGCTTGGCGCAAACAATGTGAATATTCGCGCAATCGCCCAAGGAGCTTCAGAACGCAATATCTCGATCATCATTGCTAAGAAAGACACCCAAAAAGCGCTGAACGCCTTACACGAGGCATTTTTTGAAGCCAATGTAAAAGAGCTTAATCTCTTTGTTATCGGTGTTGGAAATGTGGGAAGTAAACTCATGGAGCAAATCCACCAACAGACTCAATACCTGCAAGACATACTTCAATTGCGTATTCGTGTAGTAGCCATGGCCAACTCACGTACCATGGTATTGAGCCAAAACGGAATTGACCTTGAATCCTGGCAAGATGAACTAGCAAAAGGCGAGAAAAGCAATGTGGATACCTTCTTTGCACATGCGAAATCGCTCAACTTGCGCAACAGTATCTTTGTAGATAATACTGCAAATGAAGCCATCGCAAAGGAATACCAGCGCTATCTAGAAAACAATATCGGAGTAGTTACCTGTAATAAAATCGCTTGTGCAGATCAGTTCAGCAACTACCAAACCCTTAAAAAAACTTCCCGTCAATACAGCAGCCCCTTCTTGTTTGAAACCAATGTTGGTGCAGGATTACCGGTAATCGATACTTTGAGTAACCTCATTGCTTCTGGAGACCGCATCCATAAAATCCAAGCGGTGCTTTCTGGAAGTTTAAATTTTGTCTTCAATAACTTCTTACAAGCAGACAGTTTTAAAGAGGTAGTCATTCAAGCACAAAAAGAAGGATATACCGAACCCGATCCAAAAATTGACCTGAGTGGAGTTGATGTGGCGCGTAAAATCCTCATTCTAGCCCGTGAAAGTGGATTGCGTATAGAATTGGAAGACATTGAAAATAATCCTTTCCTCCCCGAGGCTTGTTTAAACACCCCTGATAATGACAGCTTTTTTGCTTCTCTCGACGAACATAAAGCTCACTTTAATGGTCTACTAGACAAAGCCAAAGCAAATAACGCTAGACTAAAGTATGTCGCGCAATTGGAAAACGGAAAAGCCAGTGTTGGTCTCCAAGAGATTCCGCAAGGCCACGATTTCTATAATTTGGAAGGGAGCGATAACATCATTTTATTTTATACCGATCGCTACAGTGATCAACCCCTTATTGTGAAAGGGGCAGGGGCTGGTGCAGCCGTAACGGCTTCTGGAATCTTTGGGGATATCATTCGAATTGGAAAACGCTAATGGAAGAAGTAAAAGTTTTTGCGCCGGCCACCGTAGCCAATGTTTCCTGCGGTTTTGACGTACTTGGATTTTGCCTTGACCATATTGGCGATGAAGTTATTGTTCGTAAAAGCGATACCCCTGGAGTTCGAATTACGCGAATTGAGGGGCAAGACCTTCCTTTAGCCACCAAAGAAAATGTGGCAGGAGTGGCCGTTGAAGCACTCCTTGAAAAAGTAGATACCCCTTTTGGTTTTGAAATAGAAATCATAAAAGGAATAAAAGCAGGAAGTGGAATTGGTAGCAGTGCCGCGAGTTCAGCTGGGGCTGTTGTGGGAGTTAATGCCCTTTTGGGTGAGCCTTTCAGTCGAAAAGAACTCATTGCTTTCGCCATGGAGGGAGAAAAACTCGCTAGTGGCGCAGCGCATGCCGATAATGTTTCCCCTGCATTATTGGGTGGATTTACCCTGGTGCGTTGTGGGAAAAAACCCGATGTGATTTCTTTACCTGCGCCTGCAGCATTATACGCGACCATTATTCACCCTAAAATTGAACTGCGCACTGCAGATGCTCGTTCGGTTTTAAAGAAAACCATTCCCCTAGAGAAAGCTATTCAACAATGGGGTAATGTAGGAGCTTTGGTGAGCGGTTTATACACCGATAATTACGATTTGATTTCCCGTGCTTTAGTAGATGTTATCATAGAACCCGAACGTTCGGTACTCATCCCTCATTTTAACGAACTTAAAACAGCTGCTTTGGCCGCTGGCGGCTTAGGTGGTGGAATATCAGGTTCTGGTCCTTCCCTATTTACTTTATCAAGAGGAGAAGAAGTCGCTGAAAACGTACGACAAGCCCTCATCAAATGCTTTGAACCCCACGGTATACCTTTCGATACTTTTGTCTCGAAAATTAATGCACAAGGGGCTAAAATAATCTAGACTATGCACTATTACAGTCTTTCCAATCCCAACGAAACAACCAACTTTGCGCAAGCTGTAGTGAACGGAATTGCTCCCGACCGCGGTTTGTATTTTCCCAGTGAAATTCCTCGACTACCCGCTTCCTTCTTCGATAAAATTGAAGAAATGGACGTGCATGAAATGGCCTTAACCGCCATTCAAGCTTTTGTTGGTGACGAAATTCCGAAAGAAGAACTTGAGCGTATTGTAAAAACAACCTTGGATTTTGAATTCCCTGTAGTAGCCGTAGAAGATCAAATTGGGAGTTTAGAATTGTTTCACGGTCCTACCCTAGCCTTTAAAGATGTAGGCGCTCGTTTTATGGCGCAGTGCTTGGGCTATTTTAACAAACAAAACAGCACCCAAAAAGTAACCGTCTTGGTCGCTACTTCTGGCGACACCGGAGGAGCTGTAGCCAATGGTTTTTTTGGGGTAGAAGGAATTGAAGTGGTCATCCTTTACCCAAAAGGTAAAGTGAGTAAAGTGCAAGAACAGCAACTCACTACCTTGGGACAAAACATTACCGCTCTTGAAGTTGACGGTGTGTTTGACGATTGCCAAGACATGGTTAAAACCGCCTTTCTCGATAGCGAAATCACCAACCAACGCACCCTCACCTCGGCCAATTCGATCAATGTTGCGCGTTGGCTTCCACAAATGTTGTACTACTTCTTGGCCTATCGCCAGTTAAAGCACAAAAATAAACCACTTGTAGTAGCCGTGCCCAGTGGGAATTTTGGAAATATTTGTGCGGGAATGATCGCTCAACAAATGGGTCTTCCCATCGATCATTTTGTAGCAGCCACCAATGTAAACGATGCTGTACCCGCCTATTTAGAAAGTGGAAACTACCAGGCTGTAAAAACCACGCCAACCATCTCCAACGCTATGGATGTTGGTGACCCGAGTAACTTCGTGCGTATTCAAAAAATCTATGGGAATGATTTTGAAAACCTAAGCCAACACCTCAGTGGCTATCGTTTTACCGACGAGGAAACCCGCACAGCCATGCAGCACATACACACCTCTTCTGGCTATGTAGCCGATCCTCACGGTGCTGTGGGTTATTTAGGCTTAAAAAAATATTTGGAAAACCATCCTGATAAGTACGGTATCTTCCTTGAGACCGCCCATCCGGTAAAGTTTCTAACAACAGTAGAGGAAACCCTAGGGACCAAAGTAGAACTCCCACAACGCATTCAAGATTTACTCGAGAAGGAGAAACAAAGTACTCCCATCAGCAATTACGAAGATTTAAAGCGATTTTTACTCGCCTAGTTCGATAAACTGGGTAGTTGAAAACGGTCCAATGGACTTTCTTCTTTCATTTTCGCTTCGATAGCCTGCCAAGTGCGTGGTGCAAATGCCGAAAGGTTTTCGGGTCCGTTTGCAGTGATTAAGATATCGTCTTCAATGCGAATCCCAATTCCCCACCATTTGGGGTCGCAGGGACTTCCCTTGGGGATATAAATTCCTGGCTCTACGGTGATAATCGCATTTTCGGGCAAAGGGCCATAGTTCGATAAATCGTGTACGTCTAAACCAATATGATGCGATGCTCCATGCGGATAGTACTTGCGAAAGTCATTCTCATTTTCAATTATGCCTAAAGCCAGTAAGCCCGCTTTTACAACCTCTTGGGTGGCTCGAGTGACATCGTTTACGGTATTCCCCACTAGTGCTTTAGCAATTCCCGCTTCTTGGGCGTCAAAAACAATTTGATACAACTGACGCTGAGCCAAAGTGAAAGTGCCTTTTACGGGTATGGTTCGGGTGACATCGGCCGTGTAACCTTCATACTCTGCCCCCAGGTCCATCAGCATCAAATCAGTCTCGGAAGGGTCGCTGCTATTTTCGATATAATGCAAAACGCAAGCATTGTTCCCAGCCCCTACGATGGAGGGATAGCCCTCATAGGCTGCCCCGTATTTCTTGAATACATATTCGTGGATGCCCTGAACTTCGCGTTCCGACATTTGTGGGTGAATGGCTTTCATTACCTCCACTTGACCAATGGCCGAAATTTCAATGGCGCGTTTTAATTGCCTTAACTCAAAAGCAGTTTTTACTTCGCGTAAATCGCCCAGCCAGCTTTGGAGTTTTGAAACATCAAAATTGAACTCCTTTAATACAAAAGCCGATTTCATCTTTAAATCTGCTGGTACTTCTAGTGTCTCTAAGGCGACAAAATCTTGAATCACGGCATCGTCAAGTAAGGTGGAATCGCGCTGAACCTGCCACTGTACATAATTTTTTAGCTGACTAAAGTTCTCTGGAGTAGCGGTGCGAATCGCTTGTTGAATTTGGTACTGTGTACGCTTAAAATTTTCCGGGAAGTTGATGGCTTGTTTAAAGGTTTTCTTCAATTGATAGAGGTCAAACTCATCGCCAGCCAAGTCGCGTTCGTCATTCTGAAAATCAAACATAAAGACCTGATCGAAATCACTGAAATTTGGAGGGCTATGGACAAAATCCTGACGCAGTTTTACCCGGTCAAAGCCCATGGCTTTTGCTCCTTCAAGTCCCAAGCGGTAACCGTTCCACTGCTCAGCTCTTGGGTCGCGTTCCTGCAGGTAGATCAATTCGTTGTATTGCCCTTGTGCGTCTAACTGCACACTAGAAAACAGCAATAAAACAGCCTGCGGTTCCCGCCAGCCGGTCAGATAGAAAAAATTAGGGTCTTGGTGGTAAACATAATCTACATCGTTGGCGCGGTTGCGGGTTGGATTGGCAAAAACCACGGCCACGCTGTTGGCTGGGAGTTTGGCCCTCAGGGCTTCGCGACGACTTTTATGAAAATCGATTGCCTCCTGTGAAGGCAATTTTGCTTGGGAGAATAGCGGACTGTTCAAAAGCAAACCGATGAAGAAAAGTAGCGTGGTTTTGTGCATGGCTAATGATGTTAAGCTGAAATAATTCGCCTATTTTAGCGCCAATTTAATGCTTTTAAGCCAAGATTATGAAAAAGACAGCGTTGAATCCTACCCACCACGCCTTAGGCGCCAAAATGGTTGAGTTTGGGGGCTTTGAAATGCCCGTTAGTTATAGCAGCATCAAAGAAGAACACCATTGTGTACGCAAGCAAGTGGGCGTTTTTGATGTTTCGCATATGGGCGAATTCTTTGTGGAAGGCCCACAAGCATTAGCTCTATTGCAACATGCCTGCAGTAATGATATCAGCAAACTCGTTCCAGGGAAAGCACAGTATAATTACTTCCCCAATAAAACTGGGGGTGTCGTCGATGACCTTATCGTGTACCAACTCGCGGAAGAACGCTACCTCTTGGTGGTCAATGCATCGAATATTGAAAAAGATTGGGCTTGGATAGCCAGCTTAAATGAAGAATATCAAGCAACCATCAGCAATGCATCGGCTGAATATTCCCTTTTGGCAGTTCAAGGACCCAAAGCCATTGAAGCCATGCAACGCTTGACCGACTTTGATTTAAGTCTTCTCCCTTTTTACGCACATACCACGACTACTTTCGCTGGCTTAAACGACATTTTAGTTGCCACGACTGGCTATACCGGTGCAGGAGGCGTTGAGATTTACTGTAAAAATGAAGTAGCTGCCGAGTTGTGGGAAGCTGTATTTGAAGCAGGGAAAGACCTGGGCATTCAACCCATCGGCCTAGCGGCTCGCGATACTTTGCGCTTAGAAATGGGGTACTGCCTTTATGGCAACGAAATCGACGACAACACCTCCCCTATAGCTGCTGGATTAGGTTGGGTAACTCGACCCAACACCAACTTCCTCAATGCTGCACAAATTGGAGAAGAAAAGCGTTCAGGAACCGCTCAAAAATTAGTTGGCTTTGAATTGACCGAACGCGGGATCCCCCGCTCGGGACATACCATTGTAGATACTGCTGGTGAAACCATTGGACGCGTAACTTCGGGTACACAATCGCCTTCTCTAGGAAAAGCAATTGGATTGGGTTATGTTCCCACTGCTTTAGCTGAAGTGGGGAGTTCCATCCTCATCCAAATTCGCAATAAAACGATACCAGCGAAAGTCGTTGCACTTCCCTTTTACAAAGAAGCATAAAAGCACGGTTTGAAAAGAATACTGATTATAGGTGCAAGCGGCTTTATAGGCAATGCTATTTACAAAGAGCTTAGTCCCTACTTTGCGACTTTTGGCACCTATTACTCCAATAAAAAATACCGGAATAATCAGCAGTTCTATCATTTTGACCATACCCAGGAAGACGTACATGAGGTCTTGAAAAAGGTAAAACCCAAGTTGATCATTTCGGCCGTGCGTGGCCCTTTTGAAGATCAAATCGATTTACACCAACAACTCATTGAACACGTCAAATATTTTGATTGCCGTTTGTTGTTTCTCTCCTCCTCCAATGTTTTTGACGCATTCCATCATTATCCTTCCTATGAGTTCGATAAAACCCTGTCGGAAAGTGTTTATGGACGTCTTAAAATAAAGATAGAAAACGATATCATGCGCCTTGCCCCTAGCAAATACGTTATTGCGCGTTTACCTATGGTTTATGGCCTTCATTCCCCCCGGGTTAAAGAAATCGAAACCTTAATGGCAGAACAAAAGCCCTTGGAGGTTTTCCCCAATACGATCGTGAATTTAATCAGTGATCGAAAGCTCACCCAGCAAATTCACTACATCATCAACCAAAAGTTAACGGGAATCTTTCATTTGGGTACTACCGATTTGATTACCCATTACGACTTCCACAAACGCCTAGCAGCTAAAAGAGGCTGGGACAAGCTGGTTTTTAAGCAAGTATTCACCACCAACGACATGCGCTACATTGCCGTTCTCCCTAAAGAAAACAAATTACCCCCTCACCTCATGCCCACTTGCGAGGCTGTTTTAGAGGACTCCTATGCTTCGATGAGCGACCGTTAAGCTCCCTCCTCCACGCGTCTTTTTTCAATTGTAAGCGGCTTTATTTCTCACTTTCCAAAGTTTTTTATCTTTGTGCCACGTCAAGAAAAAAACTATCCATGGGAAGAGCATTTGAATTTAGAAAAGCACGTAAAATGAAGCGTTGGTCGGCCATGGCCAAAACCTTTACCCGCATTGGGAAAGACATTGTAATGGCCGTAAAAGAAGGAGGACCAGATCCCGACAACAACTCTCGCCTGCGCGCTGTAATTCAAAATGCGAAAGCCGCGAACATGCCCAAAGACAATATCGAACGGGCGATTAAAAAAGCGTCAGACAAGAATACCGAGAACTACAAAGAGGTTTTGTTTGAAGGCTATGCGCCTTTTGGAATAGCCCTACTCGTTGAGACGGCTACCAACAACAACAACCGAACGGTTGCTAATGTGCGCAGTTATTTTAACAAAGCCAACGGGAACTTGGGTACTTCGGGTTCTGTGGAATTTATGTTCGACCGCACCTGCAATTTCCGTATCAACCCAGAAGGGGTAGATCCAGAAGAATTGGAGTTGGAATTTATTGACTTTGGCGTGGAAGAAGTATTCGCCGATGAAGATGGAATCCTACTTTACGGTCCCTTTGAAAACTTTGGTAGCATACAAAAAGAGTTGGAAAACCGTTCCTTTGAAATTCTTTCTTCTGGCTTTGAGCGCATTCCACAAACCTTAACTAAGCTCACCCCAGAACAAGTGGAAGAAGTCGAAAAATTGATTGAAAAAATCGAGGAAGACGACGACGTGCAAAACGTTTACCACAACATGGATACCAGCGAATAGGGTAAACTTCTTATCAAGTGAATGCTTAGGTTGCCGCTATTGCCTATTGCCTAAATTTAGCTATTCTCTGGTACCTTTCCAACGACTCCTTTAAACAGGGATTTCAAATAAGCAAAGTCTTTTTCTTTATCGTCGGTAGGGGTGAATAAAGGATGAAAAATCATTTTCCTGTTTTGCCAATCGAAACCTATGGGAAGTATGGGAACTTCAGCTTTTTTTGCGATATAATAAAAGCCTGTTTTCCACTCGTCCACTTTCTTTCGTGTTCCTTCTGGGGCGATAGCCATACGAAAAAGCGGCTCTTCACTATACATACGCGCAATGGCGTCCACTACCTGTTCGTTCTTTTTCCGATTCAATGGCATACCCCCTAGGCTTTTAAAAAACCAGCTGGTCAAGGGAGTAAACAGTTCTTTTTTTCCTACAAAATGAATGGGTTCTTTCAGGTAAGTACGTACTCCAATGGCAATAATGAAGTCCCAATTACTGGTGTGCGGCACCACAGCAATAACAAACTTTGGGTCTTTGGGGAAATTCCCCACCAAGGAGAACTTAAACACATTAAAGGCAAAAAACTTTGCGAGGAGTCGAAACATGCGGAGTTAATTTAACTTTTCAATACAGACGAACTGCATACCGCGTCAAATATAGTTGGATTAAAGCGGAATTATTCTTCCTTGGAAAAATATTCTTTCCCAAACCCAATCAAATAGAGGTGAGCTTTGGCCCTGGTCATAGCAGTGTACAACCAACGATAATAAGGGATGGAAGGACCATCGGGTAAATAAGGCTGCTCGACAAAGACTTTTTTCCACTGCCCTCCTTGCGATTTGTGGCAGGTAATGGCATAAGAATATTTGACTTGGAGTGCGTTGAAATAAGGGTCATTCTTTACCGCCATAAAACGCTTGTACTTAGTGGTGAGGTGTTGGTAATCTTCCATCACCTTTTGGTAAAGCTGGTTGCCTTCTTCATAACTCAAAGAGGGGCTTTCTGAACTCAAAGTATCGAGTAAAAGGGTGGTTTCAAAGGGTTTTTCATCGGGATAATCGACCATGTCGACTTCTACCTTGGCAAAGCGAAAGCCATAGATTTCTTTGTGCTCGATGATGCGTAAAATCTTAATTAAATCCCCATTGGCGATAAATCCTGGAGCAGATTCAGGATCCAACCAGAAATAGTTGTTCTTGACCACCATCAACTGATCCCCTACCGATAATTCGGTTTCTAAAAACAAAATACGCTGACGGATCTGCTGGTTGTATAAATTCGCACGTTTGTTGGAACGCACGATAAAAACCGTCTCCTCCAATCCTTCATTCTGAATGGCATCTTCAAGGGCTTCGAGTATAGCATTACCCTCAATCATGCGTTCAACATCTGGCCCTTTCTCAAGATCAAATTGAAAGTCTGCCTTGCTGTTTTCTTCCAAAAAACTGCGCAAATGAGTGGCATTGGCCAAGATTCCCGAATCGGTTTTTTGTCGCACCACTTCCTCCAAAGTACACTCGATCACTTCTTTGTTGAAAGCATAGTTTAGGTGCTCTGCATCTAAAGCGGGACTTAAATCCAAATGCACTGGAGGTAACTGTGCAGGGTCGCCTACCAAAAGTAATTTACATTGGTTCCCTGCATCGACATACTGCATTAGGTCGCCCAACAAAGAACCGTTTTCAAAGAGTTTGGTGTTTTGTCGATCGTCGCCTATCATCGAGGCTTCATCCACCACAAAGAGCGTATTTTTATACTTATTGGGTTTCAGCGTAAATTGCATCCCACTGCCTCCTTCACTTTTGGTGTAGTAGATTTGTTTATGGATGGTAAACGCTTTACGTCCGGCATAATTTCCCATAACCTTAGCTGCTCTCCCCGTGGGAGCCATCAAAACCGAACGATAGCCCATGCGCGGTAATTGTTTTACCAGATGCCCAATGGAAGTCGACTTTCCTGTTCCTGCATAGCCTTTGAGTACAAAAACGGTAGAGGGACTGTTTTCAAACAAAAAGTCGGTGATTTCGTCCATCCACAAGCGCTGCGATTCGGTGGGCGAAAAGGGGAAGTTTTTGACTAATAAGGCGTTAAAATCGCTAGGCTGCATGCTTGATTTTAGGGGGAAGATAAATCATTTCTTAAAATCTTTTCTGATTAAAAAAAAATTGTAGTTTTGTTTCACACAAAATAGAATACCATGAAGATTGCCGCACAAGTTGTCCTTTGGGTTTTGATCGTTTTTTTTAGCTATAAAATCTACGATTCAATTAATGGCCCTATCAACTTCAACCAAACGAAAAACGAGCGTTACGCTCAAGTTATTGATCGTTTAAAAGATATCCGCAAAGCACAAATCGCGCACAAAGACGTGAAAGGTGTATTTGCCAACAATTTCGATAGCCTTGTTGCTTTTGTCGATACAGGCATCTTCACTTTAATCCAAAAACGTGACTCTTCTTACCTAGAGTACGACAAAACCTACCGCATCGACATGTTAAAAGAGGTGGTGGTTATCGATACGCTTGGCACAGTTGGGGTTCGCGATTCCCTTTTTGGAACTTCAGAAGACTACAAAAACATGGCTTATGTACCTATCGAAGGAGCAGAAGACAAAACCTTTGAAATCAAAGCGGAAATTATTGAGAAAAATGGTTACCGTGTTCCTGTTTTCGAAGTGAAAGTAGCTAAAGATGTAGTTTTATTTGATCAAGACGCTGACTTAGTGAAGCAAGAAAATGAAACCATTTCTGTGGACGGTGTAAACGGTCCTGCAATCATCTTAGGTTCATTGACCGATGTAAGTACCAACGGGAACTGGCCGACCATTTTCGATGCAGCTAAGCAGTAAAAAAAATACCCTTTTAGATTTATCCATCCTTGTGCACAAGGATGGATTTTCTTTTTGTACCCAAGAGCAACACCACTTCTTTGGTTTTGAAACTTCACCACCAACAGAAGAATCGCTGCGCAGTTTTGTCAACTATCATCAACTTCAGCCCACCAACATCCGCTTGGTATATATGGACGCGCCTTCGGTGAGTGTGCCCCTACCCTTGTTCGATGAACAACAGCTGGACAACTACCTCAAAACAGCCCTAGCGAAAGAGGAAAAAACCGTAGCACAGAAAAACGAACTACAAGCCCTTGATCAAGTGGTGGTTTACCCCGCCAATGAGACGTGGAACAGCTTGTTTAAAGCAGTATTTCCTTCGGTAAAAGCCTTTCACTTGAGTGCCTTTCTTCTTCCTGCTTTATCGAAATATTCTTTTGGGAAAGCGAGAAAGAACATGTTCATTCACCTGCGAAAAGAGCAGTTCGACTTATTCCTCTTCCAAGGCGGTCAATTGTTGGTGCAGAACAGCTTTCCGCAAAAAAATGCCGACGAATTCATGTATTATTTGTTCTATGTGTGTGAACAATTTTATTTGAAGCCTGAACAATTCGATTTATTCTTTTTAGGGCAGTATTTCCCCTATAGCGATTACTACAATGGCACAAAAGAATTCCACCCCAACTGTTCGCATTTAGATCCCATTTTCCCTGCAGTGGACCCCAACCACCCTGCACCATTTTTGCAAAGTTTTTGCCCCGAATGAGAATCATTTCCGGAACATTTAAAGGACGTCGTTTAATCGCGCCTAAGCAGTTGCCGGTTCGTCCGACGACCGACCGTGCCAAAGAAGCACTTTTCAACATCTTAAACCATCGCCTGGTTTGGGATGAAATCAAAACCTTGGATTTGTTTGCTGGAACAGGAAACATCTCCTATGAGTTGGCTTCTAGAGGGGTCAATAACTTGACGGCTGTCGATCAAAACAAACACTGTACCTACTTTATCCATCAAACAGCAAAAAGTTTTGAAATGCCCATCGTGGTCATTAAAAGCGCCGTAGAAAAGTTTTTAGAACAAGCCAATGGCACTTTTGATTTTATCTTTGCCGACCCCCCCTATGCCTTCACCCAAGAACAGCTTTTGGCTTTAGCCGATAAACTCACACTCGAACAATGGATGAATGAAGAAGGACTGTTGGTGCTTGAACACGACAAGCATATTTCGTTGAGCGATCACCCGCAATTTGAGGAGGAGCGCACCTATGGGAGTAGCCGATTTAGTTTTTTTACTGCGGTAATAGAAGAAAAATAAAAGCAGGCCATAAGCCGGATTCTGTCGAGGCCTATCATTTATCTAGGTGAGCCATTACTGGACCACTCTAACCGCCTACCCTTCTGCTTGAGCGAGCCGCTCTCAAGCGCAGATTTACTTGGCGTTGCACCGTATAGAGTTTACCTGATTTCACTACAGCCTTACCTGTACATTCTTTCTGTTGCACTTGTCCTATTCGCCAAGGCGAACGACGGGCGTTACCCGCTATACTGCTCTGTGGTGTCCGGACTTTCCTCCCTCCGCCCGAAGGCGAACAGCGATAAGCGACCTGCTTTGCGCAAAGGTAAGACTTTGTTAATAATTTTTGCGCCACAAGCCAGCCATCCCAATCCCTTTTTTTACTTTTGGAAGGATGGAAAATTTTGTCGTATCGGCTTTAAAATATCGCCCACAGCAATTCAAAGATGTGGTGGGGCAGCAGGCCATTACACAAACTTTAGAAAACGCCATCACCAAAAATCAACTCCCACAAGCCCTTTTGTTTTGTGGACCCCGAGGCGTAGGAAAAACCACCTGTGCACGTATTTTGGCCAAGAAAATCAACAGCCAAAACGAACAGGATAGCGAGCAAGACTTCGCCTTTAATATTTTTGAATTAGATGCCGCCTCAAACAACTCGGTAGAGGACATTCGCAACTTGAACGATCAAGTGCGCATTCCCCCGCAAACAGGCACCCACAAAGTCTATATCATCGACGAGGTGCACATGCTCTCGATTTCTGCATTTAATGCCTTTTTAAAGACCTTAGAGGAACCGCCAAAGCACGTTATTTTCATTTTGGCGACTACAGAGAAGCATAAAATTTTACCCACCATCCTCTCGCGATGCCAAATTTTTGAATTCAAACGCATCACCCCGCTCGATGTACAACACTACTTGAGTGAGATTGCCCAAGAACAAGGGGTTCAATTTGAAGAGGAAGCGCTCTATTTAATCGGGCAAAAAGCCGATGGAGCTATGCGCGATGCGCTATCCATTTACGACCGTATGGTGAGTTTTTGCGACAATAACCTTAGTGTGGAAGCAGTAGCCGAGAATTTGAATATCCTCGACCATTCTGCCTATTTAAGCCTAACCCAAAAACTCATTGATCGCGCTATCCCTGAAGCCCTGATTCAGTACAACGAAATTGTGCAAAAAGGCTTTGATGGGGAACAATTCATTAGCGGATTAGCGACACACCTGCGCAATCTTTATTTGAGTAAAGACTCGCGAACAGTTCCTTTACTGGAAATTGGGGAACGCCTGCAAAGCCGTTATGCCGAACAGGCCGGAGCAGTCGCATTAAACTGGTTGGCCGATGCCATGGACCTTGCCAATGCCTGTGAACTCAATTACCGAAACGCGCAAAACAAACGTTTGCATGTTGAGCTTTGCTTGATGCAAATCGCCTCCCTCCATTTCGATGGAGAAAAAAAAAAGGGAGCTTAAT
This sequence comes from Candidatus Arcticimaribacter sp., assembly GCA_011526275.1. Classification (GTDB taxonomy): domain Bacteria; phylum Bacteroidota; class Bacteroidia; order Flavobacteriales; family Flavobacteriaceae; genus Arcticimaribacter. The sequence goes on from WTJP01000118.1 coordinate 24,233, forward strand.
TCCCACCTCCTTCTTTCAGGAACGAGCAACTAAACCCGTCGCTACCCCACCACCCGCAAGCCCGCAGCTTGCTGAGACGCCTAAATCGTACGACAAAAAAGAAACTCCCCAACCGCCTACCCCCCCTGTTTCACCTCCCCCAAAAATCAATATAAGTCCTGCCGGCGGGAAAAAGGTGTCCTCTTTTTCTCTTGCCAGTATTCAAAAGAAAAAGGAATGGGAGGAAAAGCAGAAAACCGATACGGTTGAGGAACAATTGCCCGAAGATGCGTTCACCCAGGAGCAACTCAACGAATTATGGCAACAATACCAGGCGAAGAAAACGCAACAAAGGGAGCAGAACTTGGCTTCTTTATTTCAACTCAATAGCCCCGTTCTCTTAGACGATTTCCGCATTGAGTACACTGTTCCCTCCCCGCTTAATAAAGTGGAGTTAGAACGCGAATTTGTGCATTTCCTGCCCTATTTACGCAAATGCTTAAACAACTACGCGCTTCAGATCAATGTACTGGTGAAGGAGTCAGAAGAAAAAAATTACATCTATACCCCAGAAGAAAAATACAACCGCTTGCGGGAAATCAACCCGCACATCGACGATTTGAGAAAAGAACTTGATTTAGACCTTTAAATTATGCTAGGCTTAAAACTCCCCACCGACCCGCGCTGGGTCAATATCGTAGCAAAGAACATCGAAGAAATCCTCACCGACCACGCCTATTGTGAGCAAAAAGCGGCCAGTTCGGCCATTTCCCTCATTATTGGCTTCCCAGAGAAGACCGAATTGGTGCAAGAAATGATCGCCCTGGTGCAGGAAGAAATCAGTCATTTTAAAATGGTACACGATTTGATCTTTGAACGGGGATTGACTTTGGGAAGAGAACGCAAAGACGAATATGTTATCGCTTTGATGAAGTTTTTCCCCAAAGGCGGAAGCCGGGAAGATCACTTAGTACACAAACTTTTATATGCCGCATTGATTGAAGCGAGAAGCTGCGAACGCTTCCGTTTATTGAGCGAGGAATTGGAAGACGAAAAGCTAGCGCGCTTTTACCGTAAACTGATGATTTCTGAAGCCAATCATTACACCACCTTTTTAAAATTCGCACGACAGTATGGGAAAAACCGAGAAGAAGTGGACGAAAAGTGGCAAGCACTCCTAGACTTTGAAGCCCAGTTAATGCTCAACTTGGGGAAAAAAGAAACCATGCACGGTTAATTGTGCTGCTTGTAGAGCACTTTGATCATCCCGTCAGACAATCCAATTTTAGGTACAAAAATTTCGGTACACCCACTCCATTGCAAGGCCTTGAGGTAGATTTGCGTGGCGGGAATGATAACATCCGACCGGTCGGGATTAAGCTCAAATTGCAGGATGCGTTCATTGTAATCCAATTGCACTAAATCGTTGTACAAGCTGTTTAGCTTAATAAAACTCAACGGACGACCTTCTTTTATTCCGGCGATCTTAAATAATTTATTGATGTTCCCTCCTGAACCTAACAAGGCCAATTTGGAATACTGTTGGGTGTGTTCTTCGATCCAGGCTTTGATCTCGTCCCAAACTTTGTCACTCACCATGTTGTTGATCATCCGCACGGTTCCCACTTTGAAGGATTTTGAGACCACCCGCTCCCCTTTCACTAAAACGGAAAACTCGGTACTTCCGCCCCCAACATCGATGTAGAGAAAGGTTCTGTTCTTATTGATCGATTCAAAAATATTGGTGGTGGCAATGATTTCTGCTTCCCGTTTCCCGTCGATAACTTGAATATCAATCCCCGTTTTGGCCTTGATGTTGGCGACTACCTCTTCCCCGTTATTCGCTTCGCGCAAAGCCGAGGTTGCACAGGCCATATAGGCTTTGACTTTGTTGATCCGCATAATGTGTTTAAAGGCTTTCATGGCCTTGATCATGCGTTTTTCATTGCGCTTAGAAATCTCCCCAACGGTAAAGGAATCTTCTCCTAAACGAATGGGCACCCGCACCATGGAACTCTTCATGAATTTTGGCGGATGATTTTCAGCGGCAACCACATTGGAAATTAACACACGAACGGCATTGGAACCTATATCAATAGCAGCATAGCGCTCAATCTTCATACAATCGCTTTTGTCTAATGGGTTAATTTTTCTTTAAAATAGGCGTAGGTCGCCCATTGCGAACGAACCGCTTCCCCTTGGGTGGGCACAAAACTGTTTTGCGCTTTGGTGTTGACCAAACGCGCTTTCACATTGTCGTTCCAGCTAATCAAGAAGGTATCGAGCAGTTCTTGTTGTAAATCTTTGTCGTAAATCGGGCAAGCCACTTCAACGCGGTTGTCGATATTACGGGTCATCCAATCGGCAGAAGAGATATACATTTTGGGATCCCCAGCATTTTCAAAAATATAGACCCTAGGGTGCTCCAAAAATTTATCTACCACGCTAATCACCCGAATGTTTTCACTCATGCCCTTTACTCCTGGCACCAAACAACAAATCCCGCGCACGATCATGTCAACCGCTACCCCAGCCCGACTAGCTTCATAGAGCTTGTCGATGATTTTGTAGTTGGTAATGTTGTTCAGCTTTAAGCGAATACGGGCATTTTTCCCTGCCTTCTTATTTTCTATTTCGTTGTCAATCAAGCGAATTAGGGCAGAAAACGTATAGTGAGGAGACACGATAAGGTGCTTGTACTTTTTAATCTTGTAGTTGACCTCCAGAAAGTTAAAGACCTTTAAAACGTCTTTCAATACCTTTTGGTGGGAAGTAAACAAGGTATAGTCGGTGTAAATACGGGCAGTGGACTCGTTGAAGTTTCCGGTGCTAATAAAGCCATAGCGTTTGAGCTTCTTTCCTTCGCTGCGTTCAATGACACAAATCTTGGTGTGCACCTTTAAGCCCGGCACTCCAAAAATGAGTTGTACCCCAGCTTTTTCGAGTAATTCGGCTACTTGAATGTTGTTCTCTTCATCAAAACGGGCTTGGAGTTCAATTTGTACCAAAACCTTCTTCCCATTCTTGGCAGCGTTGATAAGGGAACTGGCTACCTGCGAAAGTTCAGCTACCCGATAGAGGGTAATTTTGATGGTTTTCACTTGTGGATCCAAAGCCGCTTCCCGTAAAAATTTGATTACATAAGCAAAGTTTTGGTAGGGCGTATAGATCATATAGTCCTTCTTGGCTACAGCTTCCAAGATATTCTGCTCCAAGGAAAGATCGTGCAAAGGCAAGGGAGGAAAGGCATCATAGAGCAAATCTTTGCGATTGATGCTAGGGAATTTCATATAATCGCGACGGTGGTGATAGCGCCCACCGGGAATTAGACTATCGCTAGAGGAAACCCCCAATTTCCGCATGACCACCGCCAGGGTTTCTTCCTCTATGGTTTTGTCATAGACCAAACGCACAGGATCGCCCACCAAACGGTCTTTTACACTGTCGATGATTTTCTCCACATAGCTTTTCCCTACATCTTCTTCAATATCCAGCTCGGCATCGCGGGTAATTTTAACCATGTGCCCCTCGATCTTTTCATAACTGAACATACTAAAAATGAGGTGAAAGTGATAGCGAATTAAATCGTCTAGCATCATGATGTACTGTTTCTCTCCATTGGAGGGCAGCACCACAAAACGGTTCACCGATTTGGGCATTTCGATAAAGGCATACAAGCGCTTGTTTTCTCCTGCTTCGTCCTTTTCCTTTAACAGCATTTTGATGGCTAAAAAAGCCTGATTATCGGAAAAGTCTTGTTCCTCTTCCTTTAAAATTACGGTGACCAATGCAGGGCTCACCTGTTGAAGGAAATAATTGGTTAGAAAGTCGGCATGTACTGCGGTGACTTCATTTTCCCGTAAAAAATGGATGTTTTCGCGCACCAACTGTCCTTCGATTTCTTCCAGCACTTTGGCACTTTCCTGTTGCAGCTCAATTACCCGTTCGGTAATGGCGGCGAGCAGCTCGGTAGCTTTAACCCCACCCAGTGCTCTTTTCCCCGATTTTTCGGACTGTGCAATGCGTTTAACCGTGGCATAACGCACCTTGAAAAATTCGTCGAGGTTGTTGGAGAAAATCCCCATAAAGCGAAAACGCTCAATAAGGGGAACGTTTGGGTCGGCGGCTTCTTGCAAGACCCTTGCGTTGAAGTCGAGCCAGCTTAACTCTCTATTGATGTAACGGTTATCTTTCATGTGTTGCGCAGTGCTTCTTTTTTTGAACCATATTCAGCTGTTCCTTGGGTGAGGGCTTTCCAGTCGCTGTCTGCAAAGGTAATTGAAATCCAATCGGCGGTTTTTAATTCGGGGGTAGGCTTAACACAAAAATAATCTGCCGCATCGCTAAAGGCGGGGTTATGCCCCAC
>WTJP01000078.1:0-18560 GCA_011526275.1 Candidatus Arcticimaribacter sp.
AATATCCATTTAGGCTTTGAGGTCTTGTATGCTGCTTTGACTGAATTTCCTTCCATTCAAATGGGCTTGGAATGTGCTTTGCTCTCCCTGAAAGCTGAAGATCCCTTTCAACTTTATCCCCATGCGTTTAGCGAGGGAAGGGCTGAAATTCCCATCAATGGTTTAATCTGGATGGGGGAGCAGCAGTTTATGTTGGACCAGGTGGAAGAAAAGTTAGCGCAAGGCTTCAGCTGCATCAAAATGAAAGTAGGAGCCATTGCCTTTGAACAAGAGTTGGCCATATTAAAACAAATCCGTGCACGCTACTCCAAAGAGGAGATGGTGTTGCGGGTCGATGCCAACGGAGCTTTTGGTGCCGACGCTCCAGCAAAACTGCAGCAATTGGCCGAACTCGATTTACACTCCATCGAGCAACCCATTCCCCAAGGGAATTGGGAAGAAATGCGAAAGCTTTGTGCCAACACCCCTTTACCAATCGCCTTAGACGAAGAACTGATTGGCGTGTTTAGCCAAGAAGAAAAAATAGCCTTGCTGGAAGAAATTCAGCCCCAATACATCATTTTAAAGCCCAGCTTTATTGGCGGATTACGCGGGGCAAGCGAGTGGACTGCCCTAGCGAAAGAACGCGGGATAGGCGCTTGGGTTACCAGCGCTTTAGAGAGTAATATCGGTTTAAACGCCATCGCACAATGGACCTACGCCCATGCATTTGATGGACACCAAGGTTTAGGAACCGGGAGTTTATTCACCAATAATTTCCCCTCTCCCTTGGTCATAAAAAATGGCTATCTTTCGGTAGATAAAAGCCTAGCATGGAACACCCGCGATTTACAAGCTACATAAGCCAGTACAACCCCGAAAAAAAAGGATTTGGCTTCTATCTTTTAGGGTCATTGATCATCATCCTTTTCAGTTTTTTTGGACAAATTCCCATGTTTTTCTTTCTGCCTGAGCAGCTGCCAGCGACAGAAAATCAAATGGATCTATTTGCGCACTTGGACAGTAACCTCACCCTGTTCTTATTGTTGTTTCCCTCACTGGTGGCCTTTTTTGGCTTTTTGTTTGTCATCAATAAAATGCACCAGCAATCATTGGTTGCAGTGAGCACGGCAAGAGCACAAATCGACACCCAACGGATACTCTTTGGTTTCCTCTTTTGGGGGCTCGTCTCTATCTTAGTCTTTGGCTTTGATTTATTCCTCTCTCCCGAAGATTATGTCTGGAATTTTAAGCCCCTTCCCTTTTTGCTGATGTTTGTCATCGCTTGTTGTTTTATCCCTTTTCAATCGGCTTTAGAAGAATGGATTTTTCGAGGCTATTTGATGCAGGGTTTTGCGGGCTTGACCAAGAGTCGTTTCCTTTCCCTGGCTTTGACCTCCATTATCTTTGGATCTCTCCACGCCTTTAATCCCGAAGTAGAAAAACTAGGTTATGGCTTAATGGCCTATTATATTGGTACCGGTTTCTTTTTTGGCATCATGAGTTTAATGGACGATGGAATTGAACTGGCCATTGGTTTTCATGTAGCCAACAATCTCGTAACGGCTATTTTGGTCACTGCCGACTGGACAGCATTTCAAACCGAATCGCTCTATAAAGACATTTCCACCCCAGTTTTGGAACAGGAATTGATCCTTTTCTTACTCTTAATTTATCCACTCACTTTATTTTATCTAGGCCGAAAGTACCAATGGAACGACTGGCGCAACAAACTCACAGGACCACTACATGGAAAAGCAACCGACCTATAAAAACATTCACAACCGTTTTAAGCTAAACGGGAACCACTACCGCTTTGAGGATTTATTTGAGGTGGCCTATTCGTTTATCAAAGAAGGAGAGGAGCACGAACGCGCTATTGGGGATTTCTTGATGGATTGGATTCGCCCTAACCCCACCATCACTTTGAGAACTTCAGGTTCAACCGGAACACCTAAATTGATTACCTATAAAAAGCAGGCCATGGTCAACTCGGCCCTAGCGACGGGTAACCATTTTGGCGTAAATATTGGCGATCGCGCCCTACATTGTTTAAATGCCGATTTTATCGCAGGGAAAATGATGTTGGTTCGCGCTATGATCCTCGGACTAGAATTAGACCTCCTTCCTCCACAGGGAAATGTTTTAGCCCACAATACCACCCACTATGACTTTGCCGCTATGGTGCCTTTACAAGTTGAGCAGGCCTTTGGGGAACTCAATAGAATTAAAACCTTACTCATTGGTGGAGCGCCCAGTTCCAGCCAATTGAAAGCGCGTTTAAAAGAAAAAACCACCCATTGTTTTGAAACCTATGGGATGACGGAAACCCTTACCCATATCGCTTCAAGGCGCATCAACGGTTCCACCAACGCATTTTCCTCTCTTCCCCAAGTTCAATTGGGAACCGATGAACGGGGATGCTTGACCATACAAGTACCCTATTTGTTCGATGAAGCCATTATTACCAACGATTTGGTAGAATTGCAAGACGACCAATCTTTTGTCCTAAAAGGGCGCATTGATAATGTGATCAACTCAGGCGGTTTTAAACTCATGCCCGAAGAAATTGAGCAGAAATTGAGTCAGTTTCTCCCCTTTCCTTTTTTTGTGGCAGGGGTAGCGGATGATAACCTTGGGCAAAAACTAGTGCTGATAGCAGAGGGAGAAGTGCCAGCTGGGTGCTTAGAAAGTACTGAGATTAAAGCAGCTTTGGGGAAATACGAACTGCCTAAAGCCATTTATACTTTAGCCGCCTTTTCAAGAACACCAAACGGGAAAATCCAAAGAGCGCAAAGTCTAGCTCAATTAGACCTGTAGCACCCCCATATTAAAGCGTTCGCTAATGGGCGCGTGGTTAGCCGCTTCAATCCCCATGGAAATCCATTTTCGTGTGTCTAGCGGATTGATGATGGCATCGGTCCACAAACGTGCCGCCCCGTATTCTGGTTTTGTTTGCACATCATAGCGACCTTTGATTTTATCGAACAGTTCGGCTTGTTCTTTTTCAGAAATTTTTACTCCTTTTTTCTTCAGCGCGCTCGACTCGATTTGCATCAATACCTTGGCTGCTTGAGCCCCGCCCATAACCGCCATTTCGGCAGAAGGCCATGCCACGATAAATCGGGGGTCAAAGGCTTTTCCACACATGGCGTAATTCCCGGCTCCATAGGAATTTCCGAGGATGACGGTAAACTTGGGCACGACAGAATTGGCCATGGCATTGACCATTTTCGCTCCGTCTTTAATGATGCCTCCGTGTTCCGCTTGACTGCCCACCATGAATCCGGTTACGTCTTGTAAAAACACCAAGGGAATTTTCTTTTGGTTGCAGTTGGCGATAAAGCGTGTGGCCTTGTCGGCTGCATCGCCATAAATAACCCCGCCCAACTGCATTTCTCCCTTTTTCGATTTCATCACCTTGCGCTGATTGGCGACTATACCTACCGCCCAGCCATCAATGCGGGCATAGGCCGTGATGATGGTTTTTCCGTAACCGGCTTTGTATTCATCGTATTCCCCGCCATCGACCAACTGCTCCAAGATAGGGTAGGTATCATAGGGGGTATTTCGCGCTGAGGGCAAGAGACCAAATAACTTTTCACCTTCATCTTTTGCAGGCTGTGCCGCTTTTCGGTTAAAACCAGCATCTTCTGCTTTTCCAATTTTATCGACGAGACTTCGAATCTTTTCCAATGCCGCTTGGTCGTTGGGCATTTTATAATCGGTTACACCGCTAATTTCACTGTGGGTGGTCGCTCCGCCTAGGGTTTCGTTGTCTATATCTTCGCCGATGGCAGCCTTTACGAGATAGCTCCCTGCGAGGAATATACTCCCTGTTTTATCGACGATTAACGATTCATCTGACATGATGGGGAGATAGGCTCCACCCGCTACACAACTGCCCATAACGGCTGCGATTTGGGTAATGCCCATGCTGCTCATTTTAGCATTGTTGCGGAAAATACGTCCAAAGTGTTCTTTATCGGGGAAAATCTCGTCTTGCATGGGAAGGAATACCCCAGCAGAATCGACCAAATAAATAATAGGCAATCGATTTTCCATGGCGATTTCCTGTGCTCTTAGGTTCTTTTTCCCGGCCATGGGAAACCATGCGCCTGCTTTTACCGAGGCATCGTTGGCAACGATGACGCACAAACGCCCAGCGACATAACCCAAGACAACCACCACACCGGCAGCTGGAGCGCCATTGTAATCCTCATACATATCATGTGCGGCAAAGGCTCCAATTTCAATGCAATCGCTTTTTGGATCGATTAAGGCTTGTATGCGTTCGCGAGCGGTCATCTTGCCTTGGTCGCGCAATTTTTGCAATTGTTTTTTGCCACCGCCCAATTTGATTTGCGCGAGTTTTTGTTCTACCGCCGACCAAAGCAGTTTATTGTGATCTTCATTTTTATTGAAGTTCAAGTCCATAGAATTCTTTTGATAAAAGTAATAAAGTTATGGGAGTAGGTCGATAATTAAAGGAAAAGAAAGTAAACAAGAAGCTTAAAAATAAAAGTGCGATATTTGCCTTTGGAAGAAATCAAACTATGAGTTTAAACAAAAACAAAATTTTCAGGATAGCTGCATTTACATTAGCGCTCTTGGGAACGGCCTTGATTTTAGTCGGGGCATTGATGTTCAAGGAGTACGCCATTGGCTTTTACATTGGTGGGGCTGGATTTTATGCTGTTGCCTGGGCCTTTAACGCATTAAAAGGAAGAATATAAAGTATGTCAGACGATAAGAAAGTCATTTTTTCAATGTCGGGGGTGAGCAAGACCTATCCCGCAGCTCAACAGCCCGTCCTCAAAAACATTTATCTCAGCTTTTTCTACGGCGCAAAAATTGGTATCCTCGGTCTCAACGGTTCCGGGAAATCCACTTTGCTTAAAATTATCGCAGGTTTAGATAAGAACTTTCAAGGCGATGTCGTTTTCTCGCAGGACTACAGCGTAGGCTATTTAGCGCAGGAACCCGAGATGGACGATGAAAAAACGGTACTCGAAGTCGTCAAAGAGGGAGTAGCTGCCACAGTGGCTATACTCGATGAATACAACAGCATCAACGACCAATTCGGTTTACCCGAGGTCTATGAAAATGCCGACAAGATGCAGCAGCTAATGGATCGTCAGGCGCAATTACAAGACGAGATCGACGCGGTCAACGCTTGGGAATTAGACACCCAATTGGAGATAGCCATGGACGCTTTGCGCACTCCGCCCAGCGACCAAAAGGTAGGGGTCCTTTCCGGAGGGGAGCGTCGCCGTGTAGCTCTATGTCGCTTGTTGTTGCAAAAACCCGATGTCCTTTTACTGGACGAGCCAACGAACCACTTGGATGCCGAGTCGGTACATTGGTTAGAGCACCATTTAGCGCAATACAAAGGAACAGTAATTGCTGTGACCCACGACCGCTACTTCCTCGATAATGTAGCCGGTTGGATCCTTGAATTGGACCGCGGAGAAGGAATTCCATGGAAAGGGAATTATTCCTCTTGGTTGGACCAAAAATCGAAGCGTTTAGCCCAAGAGCAGAAACAAGCTTCTAAGCGTCAAAAGACTTTAGAGCGCGAGTTGGAGTGGGTTCGCATGGCCCCCAAAGGGCGTCAAACCAAACAAAAGGCGCGTTTGTCCAACTACGACAAATTAATGAGTCAAGACCAAGCGCAGGTGCAAGAAAAACTGGAGATATTTATCCCCAATGGTCCGCGTTTGGGAACCAATGTGATCGAAGCACAGGGAGTCGCCAAAGCCTTTGGAGAAAAACTCCTCTACGATGATTTGAACTTTGTACTCCCTCAAGCGGGAATAGTAGGGGTGATTGGTCCAAACGGAGCAGGAAAATCCACCATCTTTAAAATGATTATGGGGCAAGAAAACCCCGACGGCGGAACTTTCTCGGTGGGAGAGACGGTCAAACTGGCCTATGTAGACCAAAGCCACGCCAATATCGATCCCGAGAAAACCATTTGGCAAAACTTTTCCGACGAACAAGAACTCATCATGTTGGGCGGGAAACAAGTGAATTCTCGTGCGTTTTTAAGTCGCTTTAATTTCTCTGGAAACGAGCAGAACAAAAAGGTAAATACCCTTTCTGGGGGGCAACGCAACCGTTTGCACTTGGCCATGACCCTGAAAGAAGAGGGGAATGTTTTGTTGTTAGATGAGCCAACCAACGACTTGGATGTAAATACTTTACGTGCCTTGGAAGAAGGGCTTGAAAACTTTGCCGGCTGTGCAGTAGTGATTTCACACGACCGTTGGTTCCTCGATCGTATTTGTACCCACATCCTTGCCTTTGAAGGAGATTCTCAGGTGTATTTCTTTGAAGGATCTTATTCCGATTATGAAGAAAACAAGAAGAAACGCTTGGGTGGTGATGTAATTCCGAAACGCATACAATACAAGAAACTCACCCGAGATTAAATTGTTTTTCCCATGTCTTTAAGCGATTTATTATCGACTACTTATTTTGATAACACCATTCAGGCCTACGTCTTTTTTGGACTAATCTTGATTTTAGGGCTGCTGTTTAAACGCCTCATCAGCGGTTATTTGGGTGGTATTTTATACCGCTTGTTGGGAAATAGCGCTCATGAAATTGGCCGTTCTGCTTTCGATGACCGTTTAAAAAAGCCCCTCAACAACCTCATTTTGTTGGGTGCTTTGTATTTGGCAGCGCAGCAATTGCAATTTCCAGCCAACTGGGGCTTGGCTACTGCCGAGGAATTTGGTCTTCGAATGTTCATCAACAAATCTTTCGCCTTGTTGTATGCCTACTTTATTTTTTGGCTGCTCTTGCGCTTTGTTGATTTTGTAGGTGAAATTATGGTGCTTCGTGCCTCTAAAACCGACAATAAGATGGACGATCAAATCGTTCCCTTTGCGGTTGAAATCGCTAAGGTTTTGGTGGTTATTTTAGGTGGATTAACCATTTTAAGCAGCGTGTTCAATGTGAATGTCGCCGCTCTTGCTACTGGACTGGGAATAGGAGGGATCGCTATCGCTATGGCTTCCAAAGAAAGTTTGGAAAACCTGTTGGGCTCCTTTACGATCTTCCTAGATAAACCCTTTACCTATGGGGATATAGTAACGGTGAATGGCTATACTGGAGTAGTGGAAAAGGTGGGCTTTCGCTCTACCCGCATCCGAACGTTTGACAAGAGTATCGTGACTGTGCCCAACAAGAATATGGTCAATGCGGAATTGGATAATTTAGGGATGCGTCCAATTCGTCGCGTAAAATTCAACATCGGATTGGTTTACGGCACTAAGGTCGATCAAATGAAGGCTATTGTAAACGATTTAGAAAGCATGATCAATGCCCACCCCAACACCACAGCAGATGGGGCAAGGGTTCGTTTTGAAGCCTTTGGCAGTAGTTCCTTGGATTTAATGGTGCTTTATTATGTCGATAGTCCCGACTGGGAATTACTCATAAACACCCGTCAAGATATCAACTACCGTATCATTGAAATCGTGCACCAACACAACAGCGATTTCGCTTTCCCCACCACCTCTGTTCACATAGAAAAATAAATTCAGTATCTTTTCTCTTTGTTAAATAGCGATGGAGAAAAGAGTATGTGTGATTGGGGCAGGCCCCTCAGGAATTTCAGCGATTAAAAACATTAAGGAAAAGGGACTCGATGTAGTGGCCTATGATTACAACCACGATGTAGGAGGGAATTGGATTTTCTCTGAAAAAGAAAGCCACTCCAGTGTTTTTGAAACCACCCATATCATCAGTTCAAAGACCTTGTCTGAATATGCCGACTTTCCCTTTCCCCCAGAAGTCGCTGATTATCCCTCGCATGACGAATTGCGGAATTATTTTCAAGCCTATGCCAAGGCGTTTGATTTGTATCCACATATTGAATTCAATACCCTAGTCAAGTCTTGCGATCGTTTAGACGACGGAAATTGGGCAGTCACGACCAGCTGCGAGGGAGTAGAGAAAACAGCACATTTCACCGACCTTGTGGTTTGCAATGGCCACCATTGGCAACCCAAATATCCCAACTACCCTGGGGAGTTTACAGGGGAGTTTTTGCATTCCCATCAATTTAAAAAGGCAGCACCATTTAAAGACAAAAAGGTCTTGGTCATTGGTGGAGGGAATTCTGCCTGTGATGTAGCTGTAGAAACCAGTAGAATTAGCGAAAAAACCAGTATCAGTTGGCGTAGAGGCTACCGCATTTTTCCCAAGTTTATCATGGGGAAACCCTCCGATGTTTTTGCTTCCTCCATGACTTTCCTACCCGTGGGTTTACGCAACTTTTTTGCGGGAATCATGATTCGCCTCGCTACAGGATCAAACAAGATATACGGTTTACAAGAGGTGGAACACAAGTTTGGCGAAACCCACCCCACGGTCAACAGCGAGTTGTTGTATAAAATTCGACATGGGAAAGTGCACCCCAAAGTCGATATTGAACGTTTTGAAGGAAAAACAGTTCACTTCACCGACGGGAGTAAAGAAACATTTGATGTGGTTATCGCCTGTACGGGCTTTGTTTTAGCCCATCCGTTTTTCGATAAAAACTTTCTCGACTACAGCGACGGACCAGTTCCGCTTTATCTAAAAATGCTTCATGCTGAAATAGAAAACCTTTACTTTATCGGCATGTTCCAACCCTTAGGTTGTATTTGGCCAGGGGCAGAACAGCAAAGTAAGCTTGCCGCTTTGGCCTTGACCGGGGAGTGGCAGCGCCCTAAAAACATTCAAACCTTGTGTGAGCGAGAAGTGAGTCACCCGCACATGAAACAAATCAATACCAGTCGGCATACCATCACGGTGGATTTCCACAAATTTGTGCGGGAAATAAAAGCTGAGATAAAAAATGCACGACCATTAGCAACAACAGCAGCATGTTAAAAAACCAGAAAACTCGTCTCATCATTTACGGTATCCTTGGGCTAATTGTGTTGGGGAAAACCGCAATTTCTCCCGATAAAACTGCTGAGGAACTCTATCCAATATACGCAGCAGCCTCTTCCAAATTCATGGAAGTTGACGGGCGAAACATTCACTACCGCGATGAAGGGGAAGGCGAGGTCATCGTATTAATTCACGGTACAGGGGCTTCTTTGCACACTTGGCAAGCTTGGGCAGAAGAGCTGCGTAAAAACTATCGTGTTATTCGCTTGGATTTACCAGCCTACGGACTCACAGGAGCAGATCCTGAAAAGCGCTACGGTTCAAAAGACTATGTCGATTTAATCGATGCTTTTCTAACGCAGTTGGAGGTGGAAAAATTCTATATTGGTGGAAATTCCCTCGGTGGGTTGGTCGCTTGGCTATACACTTCCTATCACGATGAGAAAGTCGATAAACTGCTTTTGCTCGACCCTAGCGGTTTCCCTTTTGACACTACTCCCATGGTGATTCAATTGGCCAAAACCCCTGTCTTAAACCTCTTTATTCGCTATTTTACCCCCAAGGGTTTTATCGAAAAGAATTTAAAGGAAGTGTATTACGATCAAAGCTTAATTGAGCAAGCAACCATTGACCGTTATTACGATTTGACTTTGTACGATAAAAACCGTCAGGCGTTCATCGATCGTGCCTACATAGAACGGGAAGACTATACCGAACGCTTGAAGGAGATCAAATCTCCGACCCTAATTCTTTGGGGAGAAGAGGATGCTTGGATTCCCGTGGGTGACGCCAAAAAGTTCAAAGCTGCATTGCCTCAGGCAGTAGTGCGCATTATGCCCAAAACTGGACATGTTCCCATGGAAGAACGCCCAACCGAAAGTTTGGCGATTGCCTTGGAATTTTTGAACGACTAAAGTTCGATTTCCATTTTGATGTTCCCGCGCGAATAAAGTCCGTTGGGCTCTAAAGGCACTTCGATAAACCCATACTTGCGGTAGAGGTGAATGGAGTTTTCCAAGATGGTGTTGGAATACAACAGCACTTTTTTCCAATGGTGCTGCTCAGCAAAACGCAGGGCAAATTGCATCATTTTATTCCCGATACCATTTCCACGTTGGTTGGGATTAACCGCCATTTTACTGAACTCGTAAACTCCTTCCCCTTTTTTGATGTAAGCAAAAGTGCCCACCACTTCTCCTTGGTTTTCTACCATAAAGATATAGCCGCCAGGTGCTAGAATTTCGGTATCCGGATGACTAAGCACCCGTTCGTCGATTTCTTCTACTTCAAAATAAGTCTCTAACCACTCAATGTTGAGGGCTTTAAATACAGCAGCATCTGCAGGGGTATATTTTCTAAAAAGCAAATCAGCCATTGCCAATCATGTCTTCTGGACGCACCCACTGATCAAATTCCTCGGCAGTAAGATAACCCAAAGCAAGTGCTGCTTCTTTTAGGGTAGTGCCATCCTCATGGGCTTTGTTTGCAATTTCAGCCGCTTTGTAATAACCGATTTTGGTATTTAAAGCAGTGACCAACATCAAGGAGTTGTTTAGCAATTCATCAATACGATTTTGGTTGGGTTGTATCCCTTCCACACAATTAACGGTAAAACTCACACAAGCATCTCCAATCAAACGCGCCGATTGTAAAATATTAGCCGCCATCATGGGTTTAAATACATTGAGTTCATAATGTCCTTGTGTTCCGCCAACGCTAATCGCAACATCGTTCCCCATGACTTGTGCACACACCATGGTGAGGGCTTCACATTGGGTAGGATTCACTTTTCCGGGCATGATGGAACTTCCGGGTTCATTGGCGGGAATGATAATTTCTCCAATCCCTGAACGCGGACCTGAAGCCATTAAACGAATATCGTTTGCAATTTTATTCAAGGAAACGGCCAACTGTTTTAGAGCACCGTGGGTTTCTACGATGGCGTCGTGGGCTGCAAGGGCTTCAAATTTATTGTGTGCCGTAATAAAAGGCAGGCGGGTAAATTCTGCAATATATTCTGCAACGCGCTTGGCATAGCCTTTAGGGGTATTGATCCCTGTACCTACAGCGGTTCCACCCAGTGCAAGCTCAGATAAATGCTTTAAGGTAAACTCGAGCGCGGCAATTCCATGGTCGAGTTGTGATACATAACCAGAAAATTCTTGTCCCAAGGTGAGGGGAGTAGCATCCATCAAGTGGGTACGTCCAATTTTAACCACCCCTTTAAATTCTTTTGCTTTGGCATCGAGCGCATCGCGCAATTGTTTTACGCCAGGGAGGGTCGTTTCTACCACCATTTTGTAGGCTGCAATGTGCATGCCTGTGGGAAAGGTATCGTTAGAAGATTGTGATTTATTGACATCGTCGTTTGGCGCGAGGGTTTTTTCTCCTTCGCCAAGGGTGTTCCCCGCTAAAACGTGAGCACGGTTGGCGATTACCTCGTTGACGTTCATGTTACTTTGTGTTCCAGAACCCGTTTGCCAAACGACCAGTGGGAATTGATCGTCGAGTTCACCGGCTAGAATCTCATCACACACTTGCGCAATTAAATCGCGTTTGGCAATGTCTAAAACACCCAGTTCGTGGTTGGTAAATGCGGCGGCTTTTTTGAGGTATGCAAAACCATAGACCACCTCAAGTGGCATAGAGGCGGCTGCACCTATTTTAAAGTTTGATCGCGAACGCTCGGTTTGCGCTCCCCAATACACGTCCTTAGGTACTTTTACTTCCCCGATGG
The DNA here is from genome assembly GCA_011526275.1 of Candidatus Arcticimaribacter sp. GTDB lineage: Bacteria > Bacteroidota > Bacteroidia > Flavobacteriales > Flavobacteriaceae > Arcticimaribacter. Next base: position 11,606 of record WTJP01000078.1, read on the forward strand.
TGTCTTTTTCTATGCGGTATTCCATTTGGCTAAATTTCCCACAAAAATAAAACAAAAAACTGGAGCATCGCTGTGAATAGTCTTGTGAATAAAAAAAGAAATCCCGTTGTGTAAACCCGAGAAATGACTTAATTTTGAACACAAATTGATAGACATGTTCGAATTTGACCAATATTTAGGATTCCTTTCGTTTTTAACCATCTTGACCATCGGGTTTTGGCTGATGATCTTCCTTTTAACCTTTGTTATTCCTTACTGGTTAACCGGTTCTTTCATCGAGTGGTTAAACGAGTTAAAAGAAGGACGCAAAGAAGTCCCTAAACGCAAATAATTTTTATTTCAGCATAAAAAAAGCACCGCCATCGCGGTGCTTTTTTGTTTTGTACAAGTTCGATTTAGAAATCAAACTCTCCGCCACCGTCTCCTCCGTCATAGCCGCCATTTCTTCTGCGGTTACGTTCGTTTTTACGTTCGTTGATACGGTAGGTGAAAGTGAATATATAGGTGGGTTGTCTCCACTGAAATTCGGTGTAATTCGTAAAGTCATCCGTTAGGGTAGAACTCTTTCTTCTGCGTGAATTAAAGATATCGGACGCACGGAAAGAAAGGGTTCCTTTCTTCTTGAATAGGTTTTTATTGATCGCACCAGATAGGGAGAATATTCCTTGGGTTTCGGTTTGTGCAGTAGCGGAAGGCCCGCGGTAGAAAGCACGCAATTGGGTGGTCAAATCAAAGGGCAAGGGAAAATTGGCATTGACCCGTGCAAACCAGCTGATGATTTCAGCATCTAAGACCTGATCCTCATAGGTGCCAATGGTTTCAGAATTAAAAATATTGAAGTTACCACTGATGCGTACCGCGCGTTTGGGCGAGTAGGTGAGGGTAAATTCTGTTCCTGTACGGTTGTTCTCTGCCAAGTTGATGGAAGTAAAGCGCAGGGCAGGTACTTCTACCAAGGGGTCTTCACTCACCCGAACAATTGTTCCTGTGGTTTCTGTAATTCGTGTGATGACTTGGGTCGCTTTGGCATAATAAATCGACCCATTGAAAGTGAATTTATCCCATCGTTTTAGGTAACCAAAATCAAAGGAGTTGGAGTAAGAGGGATCTAAATCTGGATTTCCTTGACGGAAAAAAGTCAAACTGGTGAGTGACTGGAAGGGGTTGAGCGACCAGGAACGCGGGCGACGAATACGTCGGCTATAGCCTAGCGTAATGTTTTCTTTTTCATTGAATTCATAGGAAAGGTTCACCGTTGGGAACCAATCGGTGTATTTCTTCTCGCGGTAAATATTGGCTGTACGTTGATCGATAACGATCTTAGTGTTTTCTATACGCAAGCCCATGAGGTAGGAAAATTTATTGACTTTCTTGCCAAATTGGGTGTAGGCGGCGTTGACATTTTGCGTAAACCCTAAATAGTTGGTCAAGTTGGTGTTCACCGTTTCCACACCGTTGTTTAAATCAAAAACGCGGTAGTCGGTGTCTTGCTGACTGAAATCTCCACGATAGCCCAACTCAAACTGGGTGTTTTCGTCTATGGGATACACATAGTCCAATTGTAAAAGCTGTCTTTTCTGCGATTCGTCGGTAGCCGACTTTTGATCAAACGTATTGGTGTTTCGCGCTAGGTCCGACTCATCTTCGCTGCTTTCTTCGGCTTGGTATTCTATGATGAGCTCATGGCCTTTGTCGTTGAATTTCTTGGTAAAGTTGGCCGTAAACTGGGAAGAATTGTCTTCTTCTGTCTCGTCTTGATAGCGTCCAAAGGAATTCAATACCACATCAGTAGCCGAACGATCTTCGATGATGGTGGTGTTATTGCTTTCGTTGTTAGAACGACGTAGGAACCCACTCACGGTGAAGGAGGTTTTATCGTCGATATAGTATTCTGCCCCTAAATTGATAAAGAAGCGCTCGCGTTGGCGGTCATAATCACGGTCTTCATTGGTAAAAGTGCTGGGTGCATCGCCGTTGAAATACTCACTTTTGAATACTCCGCCACCCAAGGATTTAGAATCGTTGTAAGAAGCTGTAGAGAAAATATTCAACTTTTCCGTTCGCCAGTTTAAATTGGCATTTCCGCCATAGGTGGTTGGAAACCCGCCATTGAACACAAAAGAGCCATTAAAGCCCGCCAATTCTTCCCGTTTGAGGATAATGTTTAGAATCCCGGCAGTACCAGAAGCTTCATAGCGTGCTGATGGAGAAGTGATGACTTCTACTTTCTCTATGGATTCGGCCGGTAATTGACGCAGCGCATCAGGGCCAGAAAGCCCAACTAGACCAGAGGGTTTCCCGTTGATTAAAATACGAACATTATCATTGCCGCGAAGCGCGATATTTCCTTCCACATCTACCGAAACCGAGGGGATGTTATCCATAACATCAGAAACACTACCACCTCGTACGGTGATATCGCGTCCTACGTTATAAACTCGCTTGTCCAAACGAATTTCTACTTCGGTACGCTCGGCAACCAATTCCACTTCATCTAAGGCTGCAACCGATATTCCCAAAGCAATGGTTCCCAAATCGGTGGTTTCCCGTAAAACGACCCCTTCTTTTATATTGGACTCAAAGGAAATATATTCGGTAGTGATGGTGTAGCGACCTGGGAAGATTTCAAAACTAAAACTTCCGTCGGCACCTGTTATTCCTCCTTGTAAGCGGTCGGGAAATCGTGGGTTTTTTAGTGTAATTGTAGCATACTCCAACGGCTGTTGGGTTTCTTCATCAATTACTTTCCCTGTGAGGACAATTTTAGGTCGGGCTTGATAGTTTTGTGGGCGTTGCGCAAAGGCAGTTAGTCCCAGCAAAAGCGCGAGACCAAATAATAAAGTGTTTTTCATAGCATGCAATAATATCCATTAGACTCTTTTTTTCTAAAAAAGTTTCAGTCTGAGGGGAATTATTTTAAGAAATCGATCAATTTTTCTAGTGGGCGTGCAATAACCGCCTGATTTCCATTGGAAATGATGGGGCGCTCAATAAGTTTTGGATGTGAAGCTAAAGCAGCGATAAGTTCCTTTTCGCTCCAATTTTTGCCTTTAAAGTCTGCTTTCCAAATGGCTTCGTTTTTGCGCACCAATTCTTCGGCAGTATAATCTAATTCCTTGAGTAAACGGGCTAAGTCATCTTCGCTTAAAAGCTCTTTTTGATAGTCTACTACGGTAGGTTGATGTCCGTTTTCTTCTAAATAGGTGAGTGCTTCCCTCGATTTTCGACAGCGAGGATTGTGGTAAATGGTCAGTTTCATAAAATAGCGCGTTTTTTTAGTTCTTTTTCTAGTGCTTCGGGCGATGTGAATTGAAGGGAGGGAATCCCCAAAGCAATTGCAGCTTCTACATTACGCAGGTTATCATCGATAAACAAACATTCCTCTGCTTTAAGCTCAAATCGCGATAAGGTGGTTTGATAAATTTCAGGGAAGGGTTTTCGGGTTTTTTCTTCCCCAGAAACGACTATTCCTTCAAACCAATGTAAAAACTCAAATTTTTCGAGCGCAATAGGAAATGTCTCGGCACTCCAATTGGTCAAGGCAACGACCTTTAAATTGGGTTGGTCAATGCATTGCCTTAATATGTTTACCGTTCCTTCAATGGCATCGCCCAACATTTCTTCCCAACGTCCGTAATACATGCGAATCCATTCTTCGTATTGTGGGAATAAGGCTACCCGTTCTTCGGTAGCTTTGGCTAGGGGATAGCCTGCATCTTGGTTTTCGTTCCAATCCATGGTGCAAATCTCATGGTAAAACCAGGCTAATTTTTCTTCGTCCTTAAAGACCTCTTTAAAGACATAGTCGGGGTTCCAATCGATGAGCACTCCGCCTAAATCAAAAATGATGGTTTTAGGTGGAATCATAGGCTATCGGTTGAAGATTTTTGCCCCATAAACATGAGGTAGGCTTTTAAGAATTTATCGATGTTCCCGTTGAGTACACTGTCCACATCGCTGGTTTCTTCTTGCGTACGCACGTCTTTAACCAATTTATAGGGTTGCATCACATAATTGCGAATTTGCGATCCCCATTCGATTTTCTTTTTAGAGGCTTCGATTTCATCGCGAGCAGCCATTTTCTTTTGCAGCTCTATTTCATACAATTGCGACTTAAGCAACTGCATGGCTTTGGTTTTATTCTCTAATTGCGATCGGGTTTCAGAGTTTTCAATGATGATTCCCGATGGGGCATGACGTAAACGCACCGCTGTTTCAATCTTGTTTACACTTTGACCCCCTGCGCCACTGGCACGCATGGTTTCCCAGCTAATATCCGCCGGATTGATGACAATCTCAATACTATCGTCCACCAAAGGATAGACATAGACCGAGACGAAAGAAGTATGGCGTTTCGCATTGCTATCAAAGGGAGAAATACGCACCAAACGGTGTACTCCATTTTCCCCTTTTAACCAGCCAAAAGCAAAGTCACCTTCAATTTCTATGGTCACTGTTTTTACTCCGGCTACATCTCCAGCTTGGTGGTTGAGCTCTTTTAGCTTAAAGCCCTGTTTTTCACCCCACATCAGGTACATGCGCATAAGCATTTCTGCCCAGTCGCAGCTTTCGGTTCCTCCAGCTCCAGCGGTAATTTGCAGCACAGCACTCAAGGCATCACCCTCATCTGAAAGCATATTGCGGAATTCAATATCTTCCAGTAAATCGAGCAATTTTTGGTGGGTAGCATTCACTTCCGCTTCCTCGACTTCGCCTTCTTTATAGAAGTCAAAAAGCACTTCAAGGTCATCGAGCAATTGTTTGGCTTGCTCATAGTCGTTCACCCATTTTTTGAGGGAACGCAATTCTTTCATGTGGTTTTCCGCCTTTTTGGGGTCGTTCCAAAAATCGGGGTCTAGGGTAACTTCTTCTTGGTTACGGATTTGGATTTCTTTGGCATCAATGTCAAAGATACCTCCTTAACGCACCCAGGCGTTCAAAAAGACCCTTGATTTGGTCGGTGGTGATCATGCTCTATTTTTTTGTAAAAATAGAATTAAACTTGGCGTTTTTTTATTTGTAGTAGATTTTTTTTAGCTTGAACATCTCAAACAAAAATGATGTCTTTAAAACAACTTTCCACCCTCTTGTTTTGTTTGTTCCTCGTTGTGGGACAGGCCCAAAAAAAACGCAATACATCCAAAGAACAATCCCCGCTAAGTAGCGCTGAAAAAGGAAAGTCCTTTGCAGGTTTTTTCAATTTCAACTACGATGAAAGCACAGGATCGATTTACCTTAAAATTAACAAAGCGACCCAGCTCGAATCACCTTTTCTCTATGTCAATGGCTTAAGTGCTGGAATTGGAAGCAACGACATTGGTCTAGACCGTGGACAGTTGGGGAATGAACGCGTGGTGCATTTCAGCAAAATGGGCGATAAAATCATGATGGTACAACCGAACTTAGATTACCGCAGTACTTCTGATAATGTTTTGGAACAAGCTTCCATTGCGCAAGCTTTCGCCAAATCGGTTCTCTTTGGTTTCCCCATCAAAGCGACTACAGCTACCCACTATGTAGTGGACTTAACGCCTTTTTTAATGCAAGATGCCCATGGGGTCGCTTCTCGCTTAAAGCAGCGGAAGCAGGGAAGCTATAGTGTGGATAAAAGCCGTTCTGCCGTTGCTTTAGACCGTACCAAAAACTTCCCAAAGAACACCGAATTTGATGTAATGATGACCTTTAAGGGCAGTCCTCAAGGCAGCTGGATTCGCTCAGTAACACCAACGCCAAATAGCGTTACCGTTCACCAACACCATTCGTTTATTGCCCTTCCAGAAGTGCCCATGACCCCTCGGAAATTTGATCCCCGTTCGGGAACGATTCCTTTCAGTTATAACGATTATTCAACCCCGGTCAATGCATCGACCCGCAAGGTCTTTTCTTTACGCCACCGTTTAGAAAAAAAAGATCCCAATGCTGATGTGAGTGAAGCGGTTGAGCCCATCGTGTATTATTTAGACAATGGTACCCCAGAGCCGGTGCGTTCTGCGCTTTTGTCGGGTGGAGCTTGGTGGAATCAAGCTTTTGAAGCAGCGGGCTATAAAGACGCTTTTCAAATCAAAATGCTCCCAGATGATGCCGATCCTATGGATGTACGCTACAATGTGATTCAATGGGTGCACCGTTCCACCCGTGGGTGGAGTTATGGGGCAAGTGTGGTGGACCCGCGTACAGGTGAAATTTTAAAAGGGCATGTAAGCTTGGGAAGTCTTCGCATTCGTCAAGATTTTATGATCGCACAGGCCCTTACCAATGCTCCCTATGCCGACGGGAAAACCGACGATACCCCTATGCTCGAGATGGCCTTGGCGCGTATTCGTCAACTTTCGGCCCATGAGATAGGGCACACCTTAGGCTTTGCACACAACTTTGCCGCCAGTGTAAAAGATCGCGCCTCGGTAATGGATTATCCACATCCCACCTTATCGCTCGTCGATGGAAAAATCTCCTACGAAAATGCTTATGCCGTAGGAATAGGGGACTGGGACAAGGTGAGTGTAAAATACGCCTACAGTGATTTTCCTGACGGCACCGATGAAACCGCTGCACTCAATAAAATCTTGGATCAAAGTGTAGCCCAGGGGCACCGTTTTATTTCCGACCGTGATGCCCGCCCAATTGGGGGAGCACATCCCTATGCGCATTTGTGGGACAATGGTGGTTCGGCAGTAAAAGAGTTTGAGCAGTTGCTCGACATTCGTCAAGTGGCTTTGAATAACTTCTCGGAAGATCAACTCAAAGCGGGAGAACCCCTTTCTGTGCTTCGCGACCGACTGGTTCCGCTTTATTTCCTCCATCGCTATCAATTGGAAGCTGTGGTGAAATTAGTAGGAGGTCAAGAATATGATTACGGCGTAAAAGGAGCGAACAATAGTGGCGTAAAAACGGTAGCTGCTCCAGAGCAACGTCAAGCCTTTAAAGCCCTTGTTGCTTCTTTGAATCAAAACACCTT
>WTJP01000078.1:18660-24512 GCA_011526275.1 Candidatus Arcticimaribacter sp.
CAATGCCGAGGCCAAGGCACTGCAACAAGTGGTTCAAGGAAATCTCTTGCAACACCTCATGCGCTTGGGGAGCGATTCCTCTGTTTCACATGCTGTGCGCGGGGAAGTACACGAGCAATTGTATGCGCTCGACCAATGGCTGAAAAATCAAAAAGGAATGCCTTTCAAGCACTATTACCGAACAACCATCGAAAATTATTTCGAGCACCCCAGCGAAATTCAACCTTTGCAAACGCCAAAAATTCCTGATGGTTCTCCCATTGGGACCAGCTATGCCTGTTATTAATTCATGGAAGTAAATTTAATTAGCGACACGGTCACACGCCCCACTGCGGGGATGCTGGCCCATATGATGGAAACTCCCGTTGGAGATGATGTTTTTAAAGAAGATCCTTCAATCAATGCCTTAGAGGAACAAGTGGCAAGTCTATTTGGGAAAGAAGCCGCCCTGTTTTTCCCTTCTGGAACCATGGCCAACCAAACGGCAATCAAGTTACACACCCAGCCCGGGGAGCAGTTGATTTGCGATCATTATGCCCACATTTTTAATTATGAAGGTGGGGGCGTGAGTTTCAATAGCGGAGTTTCTTGTGCTTTAATCGAGGGAGAACGCGGACGTATTACAGCGGAACAAATCAAGCAACGCATCAATCCTAGTGATTTTTATCATTCCCCTAAAACAGCTTTGGTCGCCCTTGAAAACACGACAAACAAAGGGGGAGGGGCTTGTTATGATCCCGAGGAGATTAAACGTATAGCTGCCCTTTGTAAAGAAGAAAACCTGCCCTTGCATTTGGATGGTGCACGTTTGTGGAATGCAATGACCGCAACCAAAACCAGTCCTGCGTTCTACGGGGAAATGTTCGATACCATATCCGTTTGTTTTAGCAAAGGTCTAGGCGCTCCAGTGGGTTCAGCACTTTTAGGGACCAAGGAGCAAATCGATCGCGCCTTGCGCATACGGAAAATGCTGGGAGGTGGTATGCGGCAAGCGGGCTATTTGGCCGCTGCAGCTAGCTATGGGATAACCCACCACTGGCCAAGGATGGAAGAAGACCACCAGAAGGCCAAAGCCCTTGGTGAAGCCGTTAAAGCGGTGGATGGGGTACGGTATTTAGCTCCGGTTGACACGAATATTGTTATCTTTGAGTTCACCAGCGAAGCGAGAGAAAAGCAATTCATGGAACACATGCAAAAATGCAAGATTCAATTGATTAGCATGGGTTCGGGGAAATTGCGCTTCGTTACACATTTGGATTATTCCAATGATCAACACGCTTATGTGTTGCAGTGCATTAAACAATTTAACTAAGCCCCTTATGAAATCAAGAGCTTTTATTTTATCCTTCTTCGGGAGACCCTTACTTTTGTCGCTTTCAATGGCAAGCCTTGCTTGTACAAATTCATCACCAGAAATGAGACCAGACCAATCGCTCACGCCCCCATTGGCCGACCAAAAGCCCTATCAACACAAAATACACAACGACATCCGCATGGATGAGTTCTATTGGTTGAATGAACGCGAAAACCCTGAGGTAATCGACTACCTCGAACGGGAAAACGATTATTATCAAAAATCCACCAAGCATTTAACTGCGCTACAAGAAGACCTCTTTCAAGAAATGAAGGGAAGAATCAAGGAGGACGATAACTCAGTACCCTATTTCTACAATGGCTATTGGTATATTACCCGCTATGAAAAAGGGCAAGACTATCCCATTTACACCCGTAAAAAAGACAGTTTAACCGCGCCAGAAGAGATTATGTTTGACTGTAATGAAATGGCTAAAGGACACGATTACTTTCGTTTGGTGGGCATCAACATTAGTCCCGATAATACCAAAGCGGTCTTTGGTGTAGATACCGTTTCACGTCGTCAATATGTCTTAAAAGTTAAAGACTTGGTGAGTGGAGAAATCTTTGATACTTCTATTGAGAATACTACGGGAGGAAGTGTATGGGCCAAAGACAATGAACATTTCTTTTACACCAAAAAGAACCCCACCACCTTGCGGTCTGAAGCGATTTACCGCCATCAGTTTTCGCAATTGAATGCTGAAAGTACGCTAGTATTTGAAGAAAAAGACGACACCTTTTCTTGTTATGTTACTTCTTCAAAATCGGAAGATTACCTCTTTATTGGTTCCTACAGCACTTTGACGACCGAGTTTCAATACCTCGACGCTGCGACTCCTTTGGAAGACTTTCAATACATTCAAGAACGCATTCCCTCTTTGGAGTACAGCATCTCACATTACGGAGATCATTTCTATATTTTCACCAATGCCGACGGGGCAAAGAACTATAAAGTCATGAAGACTCCCGTTGACAAAACGACTAAAAGCCATTGGGAAGAAGTGCTGCCGCATCGTGAGGACGTTTTGTTGGAAGACTTAGAATTGTTCAACGACTATTGGGTGGTCACCGAACGTAACAATGGATTGACGAAAATTCGCATTCAAACTTGGGACGGGAAGGAAGATTATTATCTGCCCTTAGCAGGAGAAACCTATACCGTTTATACGACCACCAACATCGCTTTCGACACCACTAAACTGCGTTATGTATTCAATTCCATGACGACCCCCAGCAGTGTAATGGAGTTCGATATGGCGACCCAAAGCACCGAAATCTTAAAAGAGCAAGAAGTCTTAGGCGGAAAATTCGACAAAGCCAATTATTTAGAAAAACGCCTTTGGGCTACTGCCGATGATGGTCAAAAAGTACCCATTTCATTGGTGTACCACAAGGATACTAAGCTCAATGCGAGTACGCCTATTTTGCAGTATGCCTATGGGTCGTATGGCTCGACCATTGATCCTGGTTTCTCTACCACGCGTTTAAGTCTTTTGGATCGTGGATTTGCCTATGCCATTGCGCATATTCGGGGCGGAGAATACCTTGGAAGACAGTGGTACGACAACGGGAAAATGCTGCAAAAGAAAAATACCTTTTCCGATTTTATCGCTTGTTCTAAATTTTTGATTGAAGAAGGCTACACTTCTGCAGATCATCTTTATGCCTACGGTGGCTCTGCGGGTGGTTTGTTGATGGGGGTAATTGTCAACGATGCACCGGAGTTGTATCACGGCGTAATCGCTGCTGTTCCCTTTGTAGATGTAGTGACGACCATGCTCGATGAATCCATTCCTTTAACCACCAGTGAATATGACGAATGGGGGAATCCCAACGATGAAGAATACTACCACTACATCAAGTCTTATTCCCCTTACGATAATGTAAAAAAGCAAGCCTACCCCAACCTTTTGGTCACCACAGGTTTACACGATTCCCAAGTGCAGTATTGGGAGCCTGCAAAATGGGTAGCGCGTTTGCGCTTGCACAAGGAAGACAATACGGTTTTGTTTCTCGACACCAACATGACGGCCGGCCACGGTGGGGCTTCAGGACGATTTGACGCTTTAAAAGAAACTGCAAAAAAGTTCGCCTTTCTTCTCGCTTTGGAGAATAACGCCAACTAAGTTTTTTTTGATTAAATTTGCAACGGTTTGTACAAACAAAACCAAACTATGTCATCAGGAATACAAGCAGTTCCAAACTTACTGGCTTTAGTAGGAAATACTCCGCTCGTCCGTCTCAATAATATTGTAGAGGGTTTCGAAGGCGAATACTTCGCCAAATGGGAAGCTTACAATCCTGGTCATTCCAACAAAGACCGCATTGCCCTACACATCATTGAAGAAGCCGAGCGTCAAGGTTTGATTCAAGAGAAAATGACCATCATAGAGACTACATCAGGGAATACCGGTTTTAGTCTTGCCATGGTTTCCATGATCAAAGGCTATGACTGTATTTTGGCGGTGAGCTCGAAGTCTTCAGAAGATAAAATCAACATGCTGCGTTCCATGGGTGCCAAAGTTTATGTTTGCCCTGCAAATGTAAAGGCCGATGATCCGCGCTCTTACTATCAAGTGGCGAAGCGCCTGCATGAAGAAACGAATAATTCCATCTACATCAACCAGTATTTCAATGAATTGAATACCCTGGCACACTACAAAACCACGGGCCCTGAAATATGGAAACAAACCAATGGGGAAATCACCCATTTGGTGGCGTGTAGTGGAACTGGAGGAACCATTTCGGGTACAGCGCGTTATTTAAAAGAGCAAAACCCAAACATTCGCATTATTGGGGTAGATGCCTACGGTTCTGTCTTAAAGAAATACCACGAGACCCAAGAACTCGACCCCAAGGAAATTTATCCCTACCGCATTGAAGGTTTAGGGAAAAACCTCATTCCCACGGCTACCGACTTTGACGTGATTGATCAATTTGTTAAAGTGACCGACGAGGAAAGCGCCCATACCGCCCGCGAAACCACCAAAAAGGAAGGGATGTTTGTAGGCTATACCTGTGGAGCAGTTGTGCAGGCTTTAAAGCAGTTGCAAGCCGAGGGTGAATTTGATAAGAACAGTAAAGTAGTAGGGATATTCCCCGACCACGGTTCCCGCTACATGAGTAAAATATACAGCGATCAATGGATGAAAGAACAAGGATTCTTTGATTCCGATCATGTGGAAGACCCCAAGAAAGTAGAATACATTCAATAAAACGTTTGGCACGCGTAATTTGCTAATGAAGATGAAAGATTTATTTGAACGCATACTGGAAAACAAGGGGCCTTTAGGAAAATGGGCTTCTGTAGCAGAGGGTTATTTTGTCTTTCCAAAATTGGAAGGACCCATTTCCAACCGCATGAAATTCAACGGGAAGGAAGTGATTACCTGGAGTGTAAACGATTATTTGGGCTTGGCCAACCAGCCGGAAGTACGTGAGGTAGATGCCGCAGCGGCTGCGAAATACGGTTCAGCTTACCCCATGGGGGCGCGCATGATGTCGGGCCACACCGACTTACACGAGCAGTTGGAAAGAGAACTGGCTGAGTTTGTCAACAAAGAAGCCGCCTATGTACTCAACTTTGGCTACCAAGGTATTTTATCGACCATCGATACCCTTGTTTCAAAGAATGATGTCATTGTTTACGACGTAGATGCACACGCTTGTATCATCGACGGGGTACGCCTCCACCACGGAAAGCGTTTTACCTATAAACACAACGATATTGAAAGCCTTGAAAAGAACTTGGAACGCGCCACTAAAATGGCCGAACAAACTGGCGGAGGGATCTTGGTCATCTCGGAAGGGGTGTTTGGTATGCGTGGAGAGCAAGGACGCTTAAAAGAGATCGTTGCCCTTAAAGAAAAATTCCAGTTCCGTTTATTGGTCGATGACGCCCACGGTTTTGGAACCCTTGGAGAGCGCGGAGCAGGAGCAGGAGAGGAGCAAGGCGTGCAAGACGACATCGATGTTTACTTTGCCACCTTTGCGAAATCCATGGCTTCTACAGGAGCCTTTATCGCTGCCGACAAAGAAATTATTGACTTCTTAAAATACAATATGCGTTCGCAAATGTTCGCCAAGTCGCTACAGTCGGTTTTGGTGGAAGGTGCATTAAAGCGCTTAGACATGCTGCGCAGCCGCCCAGAGTTTAAAGCCAAACTGTGGGAAAACGTCAATGCCTTGCAAAGCGGTTTAAGAGAACGCGGTTTCGATTTGGGTACTACCCAAAGCTGTGTAACTCCAGTATATCTAAAAGGAAGTATCCCCGAGGCCATGGTCTTGGTAAAAGATCTACGTGAAAACTATGGAATCTTCTGTTCCATCGTGGTTTATCCGGTGATTCCTAAAGGGCTTATCCTCTTGCGTTTAATTCCAACAGCTTCGCATACTCTAGAAGATGTATCCATTACCCTAGATGCTTTTTCTGCTATACGCGAAAAGCTCGAAAACGGAATCTATAAACGTATGTCAGCGGCTATTCCGGTGAGTTA
>WTJP01000078.1:24612-28523 GCA_011526275.1 Candidatus Arcticimaribacter sp.
AGCATGGTAATGTGTTCTCCTTCTTCTACATTGTCGAGGGGGGTAATGATTCCCGCACGGTTGGGCATGGACATGGAGAGGGAAATTTCTTCCGCCCCTATATTGCTCAACATTTCAATTAAAAAGCGGGAGTTGAACCCAATTTGCATGTCGTCGCCTTGGTAGCTGCAGCTCAAACGCTCTTCGGCTTTGTTGCTAAAGTCGTAATCTTCGGCTGAGATATTCAATTCTGCCCCAGCGATTTTTAAGCGAATTTGGTGGGTGGTTTTGTTGGAGAAAATACTCACCCTACGCAGGGAGTTCAACAGGGTTTCCCGTTGAATAGTCAACACATTGGGGTTTTCTTTTGGAATAACTGCCTCATAGTTGGGGTATTTCCCTTCAATTAAACGACAGCTGAGGGTGGTGTTTGAAAAAGAAAACTGTGCGTTGGTCTCATTGTATTCGACTTTGATGTCTTCTTCACTGCCTTGTAGAATCCCTTTTAAGATCTGCAGGGCTTTTTTGGGCATGATAAACTCTGCGGTGGCCGAGGCCGATACATCAGAGCGGGTGTATTTCACCAATTTATGCGCATCGGTAGCGACAAAGGTCAAGCCTTCCGTCGAGAATTGGAAAAAGACCCCACTCATCACCGGGCGTAAATCGTCGTTCCCAGAAGCGAAGAGGGTGGAGTTGATCGCGGTAGCCAAGGTATCACCCATGACCACGGTCTTGCTTGGGTCTTTCAGGTGAACGGCTTTAGGGAATTCGTCACCTGCTAAATAGGCCAAGCTGTATTTTCCGTTGTTGGCGCTAATCTCAATGGTGTTGTTTTCTGCCGAGAAGGTCAAGGGTTGCTCGGGAAAGGTTTTGAGGGTGTCCAACAACAAACGGGCAGGAACGGCAATGTTCCCCACGCTGGTAGATTCTACAGCTATACTGGCCGACATGGTCGTTTCCAAGTCGGAGGCCGTAATGGTGAGACGATCCTGATTGAGTTCGAATAAAAAGTTATCGAGTATAGGGAGGGTGTTGGAAGAGTTGATTACTCCGCCCAACACTTGCAGTTGTTTTAACAGTTGGTTACTTGAGACAATAAAATTCATATGCATTTATTTTATGACAATAAATATATCTGAAAAGGCTTGTCCCCAAAAAGAAACTTATCAAAAGTTATTGACGATATTTTCTGCGTCGGTAGAACTGTAATCCAAGCCCTAAAGTAGCCATCAAGACCAAGGGGAAAAGAAACGCTTTGATTTGAATTTGCTGCCGTTCTTCTGCTACCAAATTGCGGTCCAAGAAGGCCAAACGAATCTCTTTGGAACGCAGGCGTAACCGCTGTGTTTCCCCCATAAGGTAGTGCACAGTATTTTGTAAAAAAGCTTTGTTGGTGTAGAGGTTGTTTGTCCACTTGTCGTAGCCCAACTCGAGGGGAGTTCCTTTATCCAATTGGTTCTCTGCCATATTTCCGTCTGAAAAAACGGCCATTTTAGCTGCCTTTTGTTCGCTGTTTCTTTCCCATTCAAAAGGGGCAATACGGTTGGTAAACAAGGAGGGGAAATTTCCTTCCAGCAAAACGCCCGTGGGGAAATTGGCCTCGTCGAAGGTAGAGGGTTTTAAAGGCTTGGTGGCTTCTTTCAGTTGAATTAGGAAAGGCGGCGTTCGACGTTTCGACCGGTTGGAAGTAGCGAGTAAAACTGTTTTTTTAACGGGGCTTTTTAAGGTGTCGATACTACTCACAAATTGTTGATTGACGCTGCCTAGTGCAGCCCCAATGGGATGGTCTTTTTCCGTTTCCAAAAACGGGTGATATACCCAAGGGTAGGGGCGGTATTCTGAAGCACTGTTTTCTCCCTGGGCTAAAACGATGGGCGAACTGTAGAGATCGGTCAGGATATCTTTGTTTAAACGCACGCCATACTTAAAGAAAAGCTCATCGAGTTCTAAGGAAGCGGGATATGCCACAGCATCGCCTTGCATCAAAAATAAACTGTCGCGTGCTACTTGTACAGGGTCGATTAAGAACAAGCTATTCCCACCAGCTTGGGTGAATTGATCTACCATAAACTTCTCTGCGGTGCTAAAAACTTCCTTGGGATTGGAAACAAATAAAAGGTCAAAACGATTTAAGTTTTCCAAGGTTTTTTGCGGTTCCTCGGGAAAAGCTTTTAGGTCGAAAGAAGCGATGTTGTAATAAGGGAGTAGGCTTTGCAATAAACTCACCAAAGTACGGTCTTCACTAGTCCCGTGGGAACTTAACACAGCGATGCGTTTCTTCTCTTTTAAAGTGAGTTGGTGGATACCATCCAACAGGTGATATTCCAATTGCTGAATGGATTGTTCGATGCGCTGTTCTTTGGTGTCGCCTAAGTTTTTTTGAAGCAAAGACACCCGTACCGATTGTTCGTTGCTGTTGAGAATCATCCAAGGTACCACAATGGTTTGCTCGGTCGATTGACTTTCTTGGTCAACTTCCAATTCTGGTGTCAAGCCATAGCGGTAGAGATCTTGCAGTAATTCTTCTTTACTTTCGGCCTCTTCAAAAGGATCGACAAAGACGTATTGTATAAAATCATTTTCCGCTTGAAATTGGTCGAGAATCAAAGTCAATTCAGTACGCAAGCGTTGGTAATCGCTGGGCAATTCTCCCCCAATGAGTACATCGATACTCAAGGGCTGCTTGATTTCTTTTAAGGATGCTTTGGTCGCTTCATTGAGGGTGTAGCGTTGATCCAAGGTCAAGTCCCACTGTACATTAGCTCGATCGACCACTGCGGTAATCCCTCCAAGGAGCAATAAGGCGAACAAAAGCGATAAACGAGGACTCATCTTGCTCATTGACTCTTTTGATTTAAGTTTAAATGCGTCCACCACAAAAAGAACCCGCTTTGGAGGGCTAGGTAAACGATATTACTCAAGCGAATTACCCCTTTATTGAGTTCGCTATAATGAAATTGAAGGCCAATGGACTTAAAGAAATGATAGGTGGTATAATCGTTGAAAAGTGCTGCCAACTGTCCCCAACCGTAATATTGAAACAGGCTAACAAAGACCGCAATTAGAAAAGCAGTAAAAGCACTTTCTACCAATGTAGATGCCCATAGGCTAATAGCAGCTAAAACAAGGGCATAGAAAAACAAGCCGGTAAAAGAACCCCAAAAAACACCCCAGTCCAAGACATCGTCCACTTGGAGAAGGTCGCCAATTAAGCCAAAATACAGCAGGGCAACGCTTAGGCTAATCAAAATCAAAACTGCCAAAGCAGCAAATTTAGCCATGACCAATTGAACCGTCGAAAGGGGTTTAGTGAGCAGCAATTCCAAAGTGCCCAATTTAATTTCTTCTGAAAAAGATTTCATCCCCATGGCAGGGAGCAAGACAATGAGCAACCAAGGATTCAATTCAAAAAAGAGGTTAACATCACCAAAACCAGCGTCGAGTATGTTGAAATTGGAAGGGAAGATCCACAGCAATAAGCCGTTAATTAACAAGAAGGTACCCCAAAGGGTGTAGCCCAGTGGTGTGTAGAAAAAACCTTGCAATTCGCGTTTAAATATACTCCACATGCTCAATTGAATTCTACGGTGATGGGAGTGCGGAAATCCAGCCCAAAAAGACTGTTAGCACTTCCCACTTTAGAGGGGTTACTTTTATAAATAGCGAGTTCAAGGTGCCCGGCAGCATTCCAAAGGGCAATTTTCTTCCCGTCTTCTTCGCGATCTTCCTTGGGTAGATTGAAGTTAATGGCCTCGGTATAGGAGTTATATACCGCGTTGAACTTAACACTTTGCGCGTAGATAGTAAATGGTCGGGTTTTTTGCACCTCTAAAAACAGGTTTTTCTTGATGTTGGTCACTACATTCCCAAAATTATCAATATAAATGACACTGCCAATGAGTTGCCTACCCGATTCGTGAATCACGGGT
>WTJP01000075.1:0-1728 GCA_011526275.1 Candidatus Arcticimaribacter sp.
TCGAGAAACTCCCCTTTTCCGTTGAGTAACTTTAAAGCATTCCATTCTTTGGGGTTATGGCTTGCTGTGAGGATAATCCCCCCTTGGGCCTGTTGTTCTACCACCGCCATTTCTACCGTTGGCGTGGTGGACAAGTCTAAGTCGATAACATCGATACCCATACCAATCAAGGTGTTGACCACTAGATTTTGAATCATACTGCCCGACAAACGCGCGTCGCGTCCAATAACGATTGTAAGCGTGTCGTCGGCAGATTGCGAACGTATATAGGTTCCATAAGCAGCGGCGAATTTAACGGCGTCGATTGGGGTTAGGTTTTCTTCGGGTTTTCCACCTATGGTTCCGCGGATACCTGAAATAGATTTGATAAGCGTCATCGATTCAATTTTGGCTAAAGATAAAAATTTGCTCCCTTTTTCCCAGCAAGATGAGCTACCTTTGAACTGTGAATTTTCTCGCCCACATCCACCTTTCTGGACCAGACAAAGATTTGCGTTTTGGCAATTTTATTGCCGATGGAATTCGTGGAAAAGAAATCCACAACTTCCCCAAAAACGTTCAAGCAGGAATACACCTGCATCGCGCCATAGACACCTTTACCGACCAGCACCCTACCTTTCGGGCGCATTGCAAACTTTTAAGTCCTGAACACGGACACTATGCGCGTGTGATCATGGACGTAGTTTATGACCATCTTTTAGCGCAGCATTGGAACGATTTCCATGACCAGCCTTTAGCTGAATTTGCACAAGATTTTTACCGGGAAACGGAACTGAGAAAAGAAACGATCCCCCAAAAAATGCAACGCTTGTTTCAGCTTATGCAAGAACAGGATTGGTTGGTGGAATACAGTCGCGTGGAAGGCTTGGAGCGTATTCTCTTCCACATGAGTAAACGCACCTCCTTTCCTTCGAACTTTCCGAAAGCGGTTGCTGTGGTAGAAGAAAACAAAACGCTTTTGCTGCCCGCCTTTGTAGATTTCTATCACGAGCTACAAGAACATTGTAAAGAACATCTTCAAATTACTCCCTAGTTCAAAGAAGATTCGTTAGCTTTAAGGATTAATTTTTTAGGTATGAAAAAAGCAGGAATATTATTGCTTATCAGTGCATTCATTGCCTGTCAGGCTCCAGCGTCTAAAGGCATTCAAGCCGCAGTAGTCTCGGCACGTTTAGAAGCCTCTGAAGCGGGAAAAACTGTCATGCAACAAGGTGGTAATGCCTATGACGCCATGGTCGCGACTAGTTTTGCATTGGCTGTGGTTTATCCTGTAGCTGGGAACATTACAGGCGGTGGCTTCTTTGTTTATCGCGCTGCCGATGGGGAAACGGGCAGTCTAGATTACCGCGAAATGGCGCCTTTAACAGCCACAAAAGATCTGTATCTAGATGAAGCGGGAAATGTTATCCCAAAACTCAGTACTGTAGGCGGAATGGCCGTAGGTATTCCGGGTGCTGTTGCAGGTATTTTAGAAGTACATAAAAAAATGGGAACTCTGCCGCTAGAACAACTCATGCAGCCGGCGATTGACTTGGCTGAAAATGGTTATGTGGTCACCGAAAAACAAGCCCGTAGTTTTAAACGCTACAGTGCGTTATTCACCGAAGTCAATGGAGAAGATACGTTCTTCTCCCAAGGACATGAAGCCGGAGACACCATCATTAACCCTGCACTTGCAAAAACACTCAAAGCTATTGCCAAACAAGGTAATGCCGGATTTTACGAAGG
>WTJP01000075.1:1828-6576 GCA_011526275.1 Candidatus Arcticimaribacter sp.
CGATGCATTTGATGGTAGAGGCAGAACGCCGCTCCTATGCTGATCGTGCCCACTTTCTGGGAGATCCCGATTTTGTGACTATTCCACAAGATCATCTGTTGAGTAAATCCTATGCCACAGATCGTATGGGTTCATACAATATCGAAAAAGCAACAGCTTCTTCGGCAGTATCGCATGGGGATATAATCGTAGTAGAAAGCGATGAAACAACCCACTTCTCCATTGTCGATAAAGAGGGAAATGCTGTTTCAGTTACCACTACCCTTAACGGTGCTTATGGCTCCAAGGTCTATGTAGATGAAATTGGGGTCTTCATGAACAACGAAATGGACGATTTTAGCAGTAAACCCGGGACTCCCAACATGTTTGGACTAA
The DNA here is from genome assembly GCA_011526275.1 of Candidatus Arcticimaribacter sp. Classification (GTDB taxonomy): domain Bacteria; phylum Bacteroidota; class Bacteroidia; order Flavobacteriales; family Flavobacteriaceae; genus Arcticimaribacter. Next base: position 2,204 of record WTJP01000075.1, read on the forward strand.
CGGGTAGCGAAGCCAATAGTATTGCACCCAAAAAACGTATGTTGAGTTCTATGACCCCAACGATCGTCGAGAAAAATGGAGAACTCTATATGGTTGTTGGTACACCTGGGGGGTCAACCATCATCACCTCGGTTTTCCAAACCATACTAAACGTTTATGAACACGGCATGGAAATGCAAGCGGCAGTAGATGCCCCCCGTTTCCACCACCAATGGCTACCCGATATTGTGGTGCTAGAACCCGATACTTTTGAGGAGACTACAGTACAAGAGCTGCAAGCGAAAGGGCACACCATAGAAGCAAAATATTCGCGTATTATCGGGAAAGTTGATGCCATTCACAGAAATGAAAACGGACAATTATCGGTGGGTGCAGACCCAAGAGGCGACGATGCTGCAGCCACCTTTTAATGGCTTTTTGTTGAAAAAGAAAAAATGATAGAAGAAAATTGCATTGAGGTACAGGGCGCACGCGTTCACAACCTAAAAAATATAGACGTTAAAATTCCTAGAGACGAATTGGTCGTCATCACCGGACTATCGGGTAGTGGAAAATCATCCCTGGCTTTCGACACCATTTATGCCGAAGGACAACGTCGGTACATGGAAACCTTTTCGGCCTACATTCGTCAGTTTCTGGGCAATATGGAACGGCCAGAAGTAGATAAAATCGACGGGCTATCCCCTGTAATTGCCATCGAACAAAAAACAACTTCAAAAAGTCCTCGCTCTACCGTGGGGACGATTACAGAATTATACGACTTCCTCCGCTTGATGTATGCCCGTATGGGAACCGCTTACAGCTACATGACCAACCAAAAAATGGTGAGCTATACCGATGAGCAAATCATCGAGCTGATTTTACAGGAATACGAAGGGAAAAAAGTTGTCTTGATGGCGCCCATCATTAAATCCAGAAAAGGACACTACCGCGAATTGTTTGAAAACCTCTCGCGACAGGGCTTTATGAAAGTACGGGTAGACGGACATATTGTGGATTTGACTCCGCGCATGAAAGTTGACCGCTACAAGACCCATGATATCGAACTGGTAGTTGATCGCTTAAAAATAAGCGCTACGGATACTGGCATCAAGCGCCTACAAGAATCCATGATAGCCGCCATGTATCAAGGCGATGAAAGCCTGATGGTACTCGATATGGAAACCGAGGAATCGCGTTATTTTAGTCGTAGCCTCATGTGTCCAAATTCAGGGATCTCCTACCCTGCTCCTGAACCCAATTCCTTCTCCTTCAATTCCCCAAAAGGAATGTGCGATAGCTGCAAAGGGCTGGGGGTTGAGCATGTAGTGAATGTGGATAAAATCATTCCAGACCGCTCTGTTTCCATCGCACAAGGCGGAATTAAACCTTTGGGGAATAAAAAAACGAGCTGGGGTTACCGCCAGATTGAAACCATCGCAAAACGCTATAATTTTAAATTAAGCGATCCCATAGCCGACCTCCCAAAAGAGGCCTTAGAGGTTATTCTCCATGGTGGAAAAGAAACCTTCGCCGTAGCGTCAAAATCTTTAGGCGTTACCCGCAAATACAAAATCGATTATGAGGGAATAGCCAACTTCATCGTCCATCAACATCAAGAAGCCGATTCTACCAACATTAGACGGTGGGCGGGGGAATACATGGATCAACAAGAATGTCAAAGTTGTAAAGGGGCACGGCTCAAAAAGGAATCACTGCACTTTAAAGTAGACGAAAAATCCATCGCTGAAGTAGCGCAAATGGATTTAAATGAACTTTACCAATGGATACTCGACCTACCCGGAAAACTTTCGGCCAATGAGCTTAAAATTGGGGAGGAAATCATCAAAGAAATCAAGGCACGAACAGAGTTTTTACTCAATGTAGGCTTAAACTATTTGGCCTTAAACCGTTCGTCAAAATCCCTATCGGGTGGAGAGGCACAGCGCATCCGTTTGGCCACCCAAATTGGCTCGCAATTGGTGGGTGTGCTCTATATACTCGATGAACCCAGTATTGGCCTACACCAACGTGACAATGAACGCCTGATCAATTCCCTTTGTGAACTGCGTGATATTGGAAACTCGGTAGTAGTGGTGGAACACGATAAAGACATGATCGAGCGGGCCGACTATGTTATCGACCTTGGACCGCATGCCGGGAAAAATGGTGGAGACATCATTTCTAAAGGAAAACCCACCGATATCATCAGCGATGATTCGTTGACTGCGGCTTATTTAACCGGAAAGAAAAGCATCCATATTCCGTCGCAAAGAAGAAAAGGAAATGGAGATAAACTTTTGCTTAAAGGATGTACAGGAAACAACCTAAAAAATGTTGACTTGCAGCTTCCGCTGGGTTGCATGATAGGGGTTACAGGAGTTTCGGGTAGCGGAAAATCTACCCTAATCAATGAAACCCTCTACCCCATTCTCAATGCGCATTATTACAATGGCGTAAAAAAACCACTCCCTTATACCTCCATTAAAGGCTTAAAACATCTAGACAAAGTGGTAGATGTCAACCAGAGTCCTATTGGGAGAACGCCGCGTTCTAATCCTGCCACCTACACCGGTGTTTTTAGTGAAATTAGAAGTTTATTTACCAAAACCCCAGAAGCGCAAATTAGAGGATATAAACCCGGACGTTTTAGTTTTAACGTAAGTGGGGGCCGTTGCGAAACCTGTATGGGAGGTGGACTCAAAGTCATCGAAATGAATTTCTTACCCGACGTTTATGTCGAATGTGAAAGCTGTCAAGGGAAGCGCTTTAACCGCGAAACCCTTGAAATTCGCTACAAAGGAAAATCCATTGCCGATGTTCTTCAAATGACCATCAATCAAGCCTGTGACTTTTTTGAACACATCCCCAAGATTTACCGAAAGGTAAAAACGCTACAAGATGTAGGCTTGGGCTATATCGCCTTGGGTCAGTCCTCTACTACCCTGTCGGGTGGAGAAGCACAACGCATTAAACTCGCTACGGAACTCTCTAAACGCGATACAGGCAATACGCTTTATATCTTAGATGAACCCACTACGGGACTGCATTTCGAAGATATTCGCGTTCTTCTGGAAGTCCTCAATCATTTGACCGACAAAGGCAATACGGTATTAATCATCGAACACAACCTTGATGTTATCAAACAAGTTGATTATATTATCGATGTTGGACCCGAAGGCGGTAAAGGTGGTGGAAATATTATTGCAGAAGGTACCCCCGAAGAAATCATAAACAATAAAGTGAGCCATACTGCTCGTTTCCTAAAGAAAGAATTTGAAGCTTATGAAAACCTACAATAAAAAAGATTTTAAACCCAAAAAGAAAGACGCCTGGTCGGTATTTAAGATCATGGGCGAATTTGTGAATGGCTATGAACAACTCAGTGCAGTTGGTCCTTGTGTTTCCATATTCGGTTCAGCGCGCACTAAACCCGTTAATCCCTACTACAGCCTTGGCGTTGATGTAGCCAAAGCCATTGCTTCCAAAGGCTATGGAATCATTACTGGTGGTGGTCCTGGCATTATGGAAGCTGGGAACAAAGGAGCGCAAGAAGGAAAGGCAGCTTCCATCGGTTTAAACATCGATTTACCTTTTGAGCAAACTTCCAACCCTTACATTGACCCAGAGCACAATTTGAATTTTCAATATTTTTTTGTGCGTAAAGTTATGTTCGTAAAATACGCCCAAGCCTTTGTTGTCCTACCCGGAGGTGTTGGCACCCTCGATGAATTATTTGAGGCGTTTACACTGGTACAAACCCTCAAAATAAGAAAGATCCCGATTATTTTGGTAGAAAGCTCCTTTTGGAAAGGTCTGGTCGATTGGATTAAAAACACCTTGGTTACAGAAGGCATGATTAGCCCCGAGGATTTGAATTTATTTCACCTCGTTGACACCAAAGAAGAGGTCATCACTATTTTGGATGATTTCTACCGCACTGAAACCTTAAAGCCCAATTTTTAAATACCCCATGTTAAAAAGAGCAGTACGTGTTGTTGGTCTTTTTCTTGCCTTTTCATGGGTGAGCTATGCGCAAATTATTCCGCAATACAGCATCAAAGCGCAACTCCACCCTGTGGAAGGTGAAATTGAAGTGGAGCAAAGAATGGTGTTTAGCCACAACGAAAGTACTCCGCTAAATGAAATATATTTGGTGGATTGGAACCATGCGTTCAGCTCTACGGAAAGCCCACTAGCAAAACGCTTGGTGGAAGAATACACCCGTAGTTTTTACCTTTCCAGCAAATCGAAACGGGGAGAAACACAAATTTCCTCTATTGTACTTAACGGAGAAGATATCAAATGGGAACGCCTCGAGAATCAATTGGATCAAATACGGGTTTCCCTCCCTACTCCGCTCCAAGCCAAAGAACCCCTTCGTTTGGTGTTAA
>WTJP01000075.1:6676-9261 GCA_011526275.1 Candidatus Arcticimaribacter sp.
TACACCTTTCAAGCTAAACAGCAAAAAAACCTGCAATTCTTTGTAGGCAGTGACTTTGGATTCACTCCATTTAAGTTTGGCGAAAAAGAGATTGTATCCAATTTGGACAGCAACGATTTAAGCGAAGGTGCTTTGCGCTTCAGTCTAATGAAAGTGGTGGATTATCTGCATAAAAATGTGGGACAATATCCACACGACCGTATTTTACTGTCACAAACGAAATATGAAAAACGTCCCTTTTACGGCCTTACGCTTGTACCCGATTTTTTAAAACCTTTCCCGCGTCAATTGGAATTTGAAGTCAAAGCACTTAATACTTACTTGTACCAATACCTCTATGAAACCTTAGACCTACATCCTAGAGAAGATTTTTGGCTCTTAGGAGGCTTGCACAGCTATTTAATGATGCAATATGTGCAAGAACATTATCCCAGTCAAAAGTTGCTCGATCTCATCATGCGGCAACCCATCGCGCGTTTCTTCCTTAAAAAATATCATTTTACCGATTTAAAGTTCAACGATACCTTTGTCCAGTTTCATGAATTTACCCTGCGTAGAAACTTGCAGCAAGCCCTCACCCAGCCCAAAGAAGAGCTCATTAAATTCAACGAACAAATTGGTAACCCCAGCCAAATGGGCCTTTTATTGCATTACCTCAATGCCTTTGAATCGATTGACTTAAAAGGGCTTTTTAATCGCATTCAAGAAAGCAACTTAACAGGGGGAGCATTAAAAGATGAATTTTATGCCCTTTTAAGCGAAGATAATAAAGCCTTTGCCCAAGACTATATCAATCAGCGAAATAGCTTGGATTTGCGGTTTAAAACCCTAAAACGAACAAAAGATTCCATCGAATTTTCTATTGCTGAAAAAAACGACAAACGTCCCCCTTTTCAGTTGGGATGGGTCAAAGATGATTCGCTTGTAAAAGTGGAGAAGTACTCGGCTACCAACTTTGATAAAAAAATCCAAACCCCCTTATTTGACGCTGATTATTTGGTTATCAATCACAATGAAAAACTTCCTGAGTTTAATCCGCGAAACAATTGGAAGAAAATAAGTGGTACCGGAATTAAGCCCTTACGCTTAAGCTTTGTAAAAGACCTAGAAAACCCCAAATACAATCAAATTTTCTACAATCCTCGCGTGGACTTTAACGTCTATGATGGGCTTTCCTTTGGAGTACGCCTCAATAACAAATCGGTAAAATCGCGGCCCTTTATATTTACACTAGAGCCCTTTTATGCTACCTTGGAACAATCTCTAGTGGGTTCTTTTGCTACCTCCTACTCCAAATACAACGAGAACAGTCCTTATTTTCTCCGACAATTTAATTTAGCAGGGGCAAGTTTTCATTACGATAATGGTTTGCGTTATACCAGCCTAGCCTCTTCCTACAATATTTACAAACGGGACGATGATTTACGCAATAACCGCAAAGAACTCATCAATGCTTTTTGGCAATATGTTCACCGGGAACAGAATGCGGGAAACAGCAGCAGTCCCAACTACAATATTGGTGGACTCAATTACATTATTTCCAATAGAGGGGCCTTAGATCACTTCACCCTTAACGCTAGATTTGAAGCTGGATCGAAGTTTGGAAAGTTCAACTTTACCACCGAGTACCGTCATTTGATGCGCAGCGGGCGACAATGGTCAGTGCGATTGTTTGCAGGTAAATTTTTATGGCGTAATCAACTCACTACCAATTTCTTTGATTATGCTTTAGATCGCCCAACCGATTATCTTTTCCAGTACAATTACATCGGTCGATCGGAAACAACAGGAATTTACAGTCAGCAATTTATCGCTGCTGAAGGTGGATTTAAATCGCGATTTGAGCAGCCCTATGTCGATGACTTTCTCCTGAGCTTGAATGCAAGTATAGGCCTGTGGAAATGGATTGAAGCTTATGGAGATCTAGGCTATATGCAACGCAAAAATCAAAGCGCAGAAGTCTTGTTTGGCAGTGGTTTCCGCCTTAACCTAGTGCCCGACTTTCTAGAAGTATATTTCCCCTTCTATAACAGCAACGGCCTGCAAATGCAAGGACCGCGCTACCATGAGAAAATTCGCTATGTAATTGTTTTCGATCCACAAACCTTGACACAGCTGTTTTCTAGAAAGTGGTTCTAGTTAAACCTCCAAAATTTTGTAAATTCGTGCAACGAAATCAAAAGCATGCCCGAAACCAAAGATGTTGTACTACCCAATCTATCCTTTGATTCTTTCAAAGCGCAACTTCTATCGGATTACCGTTTAATCGTTTTAAGCCGTGAATGCAGCCTTTTAGGGCGTAAAGAAGCGCTTACCGGGAAAGCGAAATTCGGGATATTTGGCGACGGAAAAGAATTGCCACAATTGGTCTTAAGTCGCTTCTTTAAAAAGGGAGACTTTAGAGCGGGCTACTACCGCGATCAAACCATTTTGATGGCGCATGACCTTTTAACGCCACAACAGCTATTTGCAGCCCTCTATGCGCATCCCGACCTTGAACACGAACCCATGTCGGGCGGACGTCAAATGGGCGCTCATTTCGTTACCAACAGCCACGATGAAAAAGGCGACTGGCTCGACCTTAC
>WTJP01000075.1:9361-24532 GCA_011526275.1 Candidatus Arcticimaribacter sp.
GCGCTCATTTCGTTACCAACAGCCACGATGAAAAAGGCGACTGGCTCGACCTTACGCAACAATACAACCACAGTTCTGACATTTCCCCTACCGCTGGGCAAATCCCACGCTCGATCGGTTTAGCACAAGCTTCTAAAATTTATCGTGCCCTCGATATAAAAGGCAGTGAAAAATTCTCTCAAAACGGAAATGAAATTGCTTGGGCTACCATTGGAAACGCCTCTACAAGCGAAGGTATTTTCCTTGAAGCCATGAACGCTGCTGGGGTTTTACAAATCCCCCTAGTCATGAGCGTTTGGGACGACGGCTACGGCATTTCAGTAGGCAACGAACAACAAACCACCAAAGCGAGCATTTCGGAAGCACTAGCGGGCTTACAACGCACAGCCAATGAAAAGGGCGTAGAGATTCTCCGTGTTAACGGCTGGGATTACGCTGCACTCAATGCTACTTACGAAAAAGCAGAACAACTCGCGCGTGAAGAACATATCCCGGTGCTGATTCACGTAGATGAACTCACCCAACCTTTAGGGCATTCAAGTTCAGGTTCGCACCAACGCTACAAATCCAAAGAGCGGCTGGAATGGGAAGAAGACTTTGACTGCAACCGTAAAATGCGGGAATGGTTACTCGAAAAAAATATTGCTACCATTCAAGAGCTTGAAGAACTTGAACAAGCCTGTAAAAGCGAAGCAAAAGAAGCGAGGAAAACAGCTTGGCAAAGCTATCAAGCCCCGATAAAGGCAAAACAGAAGGAATTGTTAGATCTATTTCCTGCGCTGATCAAAAGTTGTGCAAATGCCCCTGGCTTGCAAATACTACAATCGAGTCTCAAACAAAAAACGGAGTTGACCTATAAGGATTTACTCCACCACAGTAGAAAAGCCCTACGTATATCGGCGGCCTATTCTTCGCCAGAACGCAATCAATTGAAGCAGTGGGTAACTGCCTTGCAGGCCGACTTAAAACCCAAAATGAGTTCGCATTTATACAGCGAATCCAACTACCAGCTAAAAAATATTACACCTGTCGACCCTACCTACCCCGATGAAGTAGAAAAAGTGGACGGCCGTATCATCATCCGCGATAATTTTAAAGCTCTCTTTGAGAAAAACGATAAAGTCGTTTTGTTTGGAGAAGATGTAGGTAAAATTGGAGATGTAAACCAGGGCGCTGAAGGACTTCAAGAACTGTTTGGAGCGACCCGCGTTTTCGATACTGGGATTAGAGAAGCGACCATTATTGGTCAAGGAATTGGGATGGCTTTGCGTGGACTTCGTCCCATTGCTGAGATTCAATACCTCGATTATGTCTTGTATTGCCTGCACACCCTTAGCGACGATTTGGCCTCTTACCTCTACCGTACCGTAGGCCAACAGGCTGTTCCCCTCATTATTAGAACCCGTGGTCATCGCCTTGAAGGAATTTGGCACAGTGGTTCTCCCATGGGAGGTTTGTTGCACTTATTGCGCGGAGTAAATCTTCTCGTCCCCAGAAACCTGACCCAAGCGGCAGGTTTCTACAACACCCTGTTGGAAGGCGATGAACCCGCATTGGTGGTAGAATCGTTGAATGGCTATCGTCTTAAAGAAGATAAACCCTCCAACTTAGGTGATTTCCGCCTCCCTGTTGGACAAGTAGAAGTTTTACGTGAAGGCGAAGACATTACCTTGGTGTCTTATGGTTCTACCTTGCGCTTGGTAGAAGCAGCAGCACAAGAATTAGCACAATACGATATCGATGCTGAAGTGATTGATATTCAATCGCTACTCCCTTTTGATTTGGGGCACGATATTAAGAAAAGTATAGCTAAAACCAACCGTTTGTTGGTCATCGATGAAGACGTTCCTGGTGGAGCAAGTGCCTACATCCTCCAACAACTACTCGAGGAACAAGACGTTTTCCCACTACTCGACAGTGCGCCTTCGACCCTAACCGCCCAAGCTCACCGACCAGCTTATGGTTCAGACGGTGATTATTTCTCTAAGCCTTCCCTCGACGATATCGTTGAAAAAGTCTATGCGGTATTGCGCGAAGCAGACCCCAACCGTTTCCCAGCGCTTTAAACGGATACTATTTTAAGGACCATTTCCTTCATCAATTCTCCCAAAGGTGCATTGTTAGCTCCTACCCCTTTACTTTTTAAATCATAGGTTTTAAGCAACTGCAACACCCTAGCCGTTTGTCGCATAGAATACTTTTGCGCAGCGGATTGGTAGTCTTTTACGAAATACGGGGAAACCCCTAATACTTTGGGAGCATCAGCAGGGTTTTTTAATCCGTGGTACATAAATAGCTTCTGAAAAAAATTAAAGACCACGGTAATGGTTAAGGGAAAAGGATGTTGTGCAGGGTTGTTGCCCATGTATTTAACGATACGATAGCACAAAGCTAAATTGCGTTGTCCCAATGCATTTTGTAATTCAAAACTGTTGAAGTCCTTGCTGTACCCTATATGTTGCTCGATGATCTCTGGGGAAATTTCGGCTCCAGCGCTAAGGGAATGCGTTAATTTTTCCAGCTCTTTGTCAATTTTCCCCAAATCGGATCCTAAAAAAGCGACCAACATGGCCACTGCTTGTGGTTGAAAGCGGAAACCGTAGTGTTTTCCACGTTGTTCTATCCACCCGCCTACTTGGTTGTCATAAAGCGGCTTGGTTTCCAAGATTTGCCCATTTTGTGCAATTGCCTTGTACACCTTTTTCCGCTTGTCTATTTTTTTGTGCTTGTAACAAAGCACAAGTACAGACTGCGGTTGGGGAGCACTGCAATAATTGACCAATTGATCAATGCTGCGGTCCAAGTACTGCGCTTCCTTTACCACAATTAATTGATGGCTTCCCATCATGGGGAATCGCTTGGCCGCTTCTACAATTTGATCAACCGTAGTTTCTTTTCCATACACGATGGTAGTGTCGAAATCGCGAGCCATTTCTTCCACCACAGTCCCCATCAAAGCCGTTGTAATTTGGTCGATAAAGAACGGCTCCGTCCCCATGAGCAAGTAAACCGGAGAAAAATTCCGTTGTTGAATGGAAGAGAGCAGCTGTTGAGTTTCTTTCAATGGGAAAATTTTGTCACATTTGTGCTATGGAAACACTCAACTTTGAGCATTATCCGATGTCCATCAAAAATAAGGAAAATAAACGCTACATTTTTGATGTGATTCGCAAAAAAGACCTACTCCTCACTCCCGAGGAATGGGTACGACAACACTGCATTCAATTCCTATTGCAGGAAAAGAAGTACCCGGTGAGTCTTATCAATGTAGAGAAATCCATTCAAGTTTATGGGCAAATGAAACGCTACGACATTATCGTGTTTACGCCCAACGGTAAAGTAAAAACACTGGTGGAATGTAAAGCCCCCCACATCCCTCTAGACCAAGCAGTCTTTGATCAAATAGCGCGCTACAATCTTCAAGTTGACAGTGAGTTTTTAATGGTTACCAACGGGCTACAACACATTTACTGCCAACTTGACTATCATCAAAAAACCTATCATTTTTTACGGGAACTCCCCGCCTATTCCATCGAATCATGAAGCTCGCAGTTGTCCTTTTAAATTGGAACGGTAAAGCACTACTGGAACGTTTTCTTCCTGCCGTTGTAGCACACAGTAAAGAAGCTGAACTCTGGGTCATTGACAATGCCTCGACCGATGATTCATGTGCCTTTCTTGACGAACACTATCCGCAAATCAAACAGGTCGTATTGGATGAAAATTACGGCTTTGCCAAAGGCTATAACGAGGGCTTAAAACAAATTGATGCCGACCTTTACTGCCTCTTGAATAACGATGTTGCCCCAACCAAAAATTGGTTGCCGCCTATTATGACCGCCTTTGAAAACAATACCACCGATATTGCGCAGCCCAAAATTTTAAGCCATACTACCCCAGATCGTTTTGATTATGCTGGAGCCGCGGGTGGATTCATCGACCGCTACGGCTTTCCCTACTGTCGTGGGCGTTTATTTGATCATTTAGAATCCGATCAAGACCAGTATACCACAAGCGAATGTTTTTGGGCCAGCGGAGCATGCTTCTTTATTCGTTCTTCTACATGGAAAAGCTTGGGGGGCTTCGACGAAGACTTCTTTATGCACCAAGAAGAAATAGATCTTTGTTGGCGCGCTTTTAATGCTGGTTGTACTACGCACTGCATTACTACTTCAACAGTTCACCATCTTGGAGCAGCCTCTTTAAAACCCTCCCCACAGAAAACCTTTTTCAATCATCGCAACTCTTTGTGGATGCTATTGAAAAATGTGCCGACCAAACAACTTTTCCCTGTGGTTTTTAGCCGAATGGTGTTGGATGGTTTAGCCGCTTTTCGCTATTTAAGCCAAGGGAATCTAATGTCCTTTTTTATGGTGCTAAAAGCGCACGTACAAGTGTACGCTAAACTGTTTTACACCCTCAAAAAAAGAAACTCCACGGCAAAGAAAAAGGCCTATTTCCAACATAAAAACCTCCCTTGGACCTTTTTTATCTTAAGAAAACGCAAATTTTCGCAATTGTAGTTCGTTTTTTTAGAATTTGACTTAATTTTAGTTATCCTTATTAACTTAACACCAAAACAAAATGAAAAAACCTCTCCTCCTTTTGGCGCTTTGTAGCGGCCTTTTGGTTTCCTGTGTTTCCTCGAAAAAATATGCTGAATTGGAAGCCTTGCAGAAAAGCACAAATGATCTATTGAATGCTGCCACAGTAAAACTCAATACTTGTGACGAAGAAAAAGCAGCGGCCTTAGCCAATGTAGCTTCTTTGGAAGAGCAAATGAAATTCCTCAAAGCCAATAATCAAGACCTAATCAATAACTTAGGAAACTTGACTACACTTTCACAAAAAGGAGCTGAAAATCTTGAAAAATCATTGGAAAGTTTACGCGAAAAAGATTCACGCATCAAAAGCCTTCGCGATGCTGTAACACGAAAAGACTCGGTTACCCTTGCTTTAGTAACTAGCTTAAAAGGCGTGTTGGGCAATATGTCGGATGAAGACATAGAAATCAACGTGGAAAAAGGAGTGGTTTATGTTTCCATCTCAGATAAACTTTTGTTCAGAAGCGGAAGCTTTACAGTTAATAATGCTGCCAAAGCCGTTCTAGGTAAAGTCGCCAAGGTGATCAATGACAAACCAGAACTAGAGTTTATGGTAGAAGGGCATACCGATAATGTGCCAATTAAAGTTGAAGGAACACAAGACAACTGGGATCTCTCGGTGCGTCGTGCTACCTCTATCGTACGTATTCTTCAAACCGAGTTCAATGTTGCGCCTGAACGTATGACTGCCGCAGGACGCGCTGAATTCGCCCCTGTTGCAGACAATGACTCTGCCGCTGGTCGTGCTAAAAATAGAAGAACACGCATAGTTGTTCTCCCGAAATTGGATCAATTCTATGATTTAATCAACAAAGGAATGGAACAAGCTGCTGCGGCTGCTAACTAGTTTCTTGCCTTAGAAAAAATTAAAACGCTTCCAATTGGGAGCGTTTTTTTTATGCTAAAAAATCAATTTCCCCTTTGCCTTCGCGAATCACTTCCCATGGATCTTGACACAAATCAATTACCGTAGAGGGCACATTCCCTCCTGCTCCAGCTTGAAGAACGATATCGACTTTCCCGTCCCAATCGGAAAGTAATTCATCGGGATCTGAAGCATAGACCAAAACTTCGTCTTTGTTGTGCAATGAAGAAGTCACCAATGGCGCGTCTAACATGGGCAATAGGGCTTCTAACACCGGATGAGCCGATATACGCACCCCAATGGTTTTGCGTTTTTGAAACGGCTTAGGGAGTTTCTTTGCTGCTTCCATAACAAAGGCATAAGGCCCGGGTAAGCAACGCTTAAGCAAACGAAAAGTAGCTGCATCAAAGGGCTTTACATAACTGGACAAGCTACTCAAATCTTCAAACAGAAAACTCAATGGCGCTTTTTCCAAGCGAATATCTTTTAAGGCAGCAAGTTTATTGAGCCCCTTTTCACTATTGCTTAAACAGCCCAAGGCATATACCGTGTCGGTAGGGTAAATCATAACCGCCCCTTGTTGTAAGGCTTGAGCGATTTCCCTTAGGTCGCGCTCATTTGGAGAACTTGAGAAGAGGGTGTACAATTGCGTTTTCACGACAGTATTTTCAATTTAGCAAAGCGCAACAAAAGCTTTTTCTCCCCCACCCCCGAGAATTTGATGGTGGCTTTTTTGTCGTTTCCAGCCCCTTCGACCTGAACGACAACCCCTTTCCCAAAACGCTGGTGTTCAACCTTTGTTCCAGTGGGTAATTCAATGAGTTCTTCTTTAGAACTGGTTGGTAGGGGTGCTTCCTGTAACTTACGTAACTTCTTGAGCTGAGTAGGATTTGGAGCCGTGTTGGGCTTTCCATCCCACGATTTAGGCACTTGCGAAGCGACCTTGGTTGGTTTATGATCCCCGAAAATGGAAGTATTGACCAAGGGCTTGTATTCATAGTTGGACTGCGGAATTTCGTAATCCAAAAAGCTTTCATCGATTTCCTCGATAAATCGGCTGGGCTCGGCATCGTTGAGTTTCCCCCAGCGGTAACGCGATTGCGTATACGATAAAAAGGCGCGCTTTTCAGCACGGGTTAGGGCGACATAAAACAAACGGCGCTCTTCTTCCAAGCCGCTGCGCGAATCCAAATTCATGGCCGAAGGAAATAAGTCTTCTTCCATCCCCACGATATACACATAGGGAAATTCTAACCCCTTAGCCAAGTGGATGGTCATCAACGAGACGCGTGGGATTTGATCATCGGCATTTTCATTGTCAAAGTCTGTAGCCAAGGCAACGTCTTCTAAAAACTCCGTTAAAGATCCCGTAGCATCTGCCAACTCTTGTTGTCCCTCGGTGAAATCTTTGATCCCGTTGAGCAACTCTTCTATATTCTCAATTTTACTGATCCCCTCTGGTGTGCCGTCTTTCTTTAAATCTAACACTATACGAGTGCGCTTGGTTACTTCATCGGCGGTTTCAAAGGCATTGGCATTCTCGTTGAATACCTGCAAGCTTTTGATGAGGGTAACAAAATCGGTAAGTTTTTGTGCTGTTCCAGCGTTTACACCAATTTGCAACTCTTGGGAACGCTCTGCCACTTCAAAAATGGAAAGGTTGTGCTGCTTTGCGCCAACCACCAGTTTATCGACTGTAGTTTGTCCAATTCCCCTTGCTGGATAATTGATAATTCGTTTTAAACTCTCTTCGTCTTTGGGGTTCACCAAAACCCGTAAATAAGCCAAAACATCTTTGATTTCTTTGCGTTGGTAGAAACTTAATCCGCCGTAAATGCGATAGGGAATGTCGCGTTTGCGCAAGGCGTCTTCCATGGCGCGTGACTGTGCATTGGTGCGATATAGAATGGCAAACTCATCGTATTTGAGCTGATCTCGTAGATTGAATTCATGGATACTGCTCGCCACATAACGCCCTTCATCAGCATCGGTAGGACAGCGTTGTACCTTTATCTTGGATCCGGCGTCGTTGGCCGTCCAAACGGTTTTGTCCAGTTTGGTCTTGTTGTGGTTGATGATGGAATTTGCCGCATTGACAATGTTTTGAGTAGAGCGATAATTCTGCTCCAAACGGTACATGGCAACATTGTCGTAATCCTTTTGAAAATTGAGGATGTTGTTAATGTTCGCCCCGCGGAAAGCATAGATACTCTGTGCATCGTCGCCCACCACACAAATATTTTGAAACTTGTCAGAAAGCGCACGTACAATGAGATACTGGGAGTGATTGGTATCTTGGTACTCATCCACCAAAATATAGCGGAAACGGTCTTGGTACTTGGCCAAGACATCGGGAAAGCGATTCAACAACTCATTGGTGCGCAACAATAAGTCGTCAAAATCCATAGCACCCGCTTTAAAGCAACGATCGACATACTCGGCATAGATTTCCCCCATTTTAGGGCGGTGTGCCATCGCATCGGCTTCTTGCAGGTCGGGATCGTTGTAATACGCCCGAACCGTAATTAGACTATTCTTAAATGAAGATATTCTACTGCGGATTTGCTTGGTCTTGTATTGGTCTTTGTTCAAGCCCATCTCCTTGATGATAGAGGCCAACAAACGATCGCTGTCCTGGGTATCGTAAATGGTGAAATTGGAAGGGAAACCTAATTTATCGGCTTCTGCTCTTAAAATTCGAGCAAAAATCGAGTGAAAAGTTCCCATCCACAGGTTCTTTGCCTCGCTCTCTCCTACCAAATCGGCAATTCGACCTTTCATTTCTCGGGCGGCTTTGTTGGTAAAGGTCAAAGCCAAAATGGAAAAGGAATCTACGCCTTGGGTCATCAAATAGGCAATGCGATACGTCAGCACCCGGGTTTTCCCCGAACCGGCTCCTGCAATCACAATTAAAGGCCCGTCTTTATGCAGAGTAGGCGCTCGTTGTGCCTCGTTTAAAGCATTTAAATTTGCGGTTAAATCATCTTTCATATGCTCAATAAAATTAGCCAAATATTGAGTTCAGCGCGGCAATATCACAGTTAATTATAAACATTGTATCTTCACAACTTTAGAAGCATTTACACATGAAAAAACTTTCTTTATTCTTGTTTTTGTTCTGCCTAGCGTTTAACGGCATGGGGCAAGAAATTCCCGATGAACTGACCAATAAGGTCATCCAATGGCGAAAAGAAATACATCAACATCCCGAGCTTTCCAATCGAGAATTTAAAACCGCTGAAATGGTCGCAGCACATCTGCGTGGCTTAGGAATTAAGGTGGAGACGGGCGTTGCCCACACCGGTGTAATTGGGGTTTTAAAAGGCACAAAACCCGGGAAAGTAATTGCACTGCGCGCCGATATGGATGCGCTACCTGTGACAGAACGCAACGATTTACCCTATAAATCAACCGTTCGGGCTACATATAACGGCAAAGAAACAGGCGTCATGCATGCCTGCGGACATGATACGCACGTCGCCATACTCATGGGTACGGCTGAATATCTAGCCAAGAACAACGACTTTGCGGGAACGGTGAAATTCATCTTTCAACCTGCAGAAGAGGGTGCTCCCCAAGGAGAAGAAGGTGGCGCTGATTTGATGATTGAAGAAGGCGCATTGGACAACCCTAAAGTAGATGCCATTTTTGGTTTACACATCAACTCGGGCACCCATGTGGGGAAAGTGCGTTACCGCCCAAGAGGAATCATGGCCTCTTCTCAACGCTTTGTCATTGACGTTAAAGGGAAACAAGCTCACGGCTCTGCCCCTTGGAAAAGTGTCGATCCCGTGGTTATTGCTGCACAAATCGTCAATGGTTTACAAACCATCATCAGTCGAAATTCAGAACTCACTAAAGAGGCAGCTGTGATCTCTGTTGGATCGATTCATGCGGGGATTCGGTTTAATATTATTCCAGAAACAGCCCAAATGATTGGGACCATTCGCACCTTAGATGCCGACATGAAAGAAGTAATTCGAGAACGCATGAAGTCTTTAGTACCTGCCATTGCTAAAGCCTATGGTGGAGAAGCAAAAATCGAGATTCAAGACGGTGCACCGATTACCTATAACGATCCAGCATTGACCGCGCAAATGGTACCTACCCTAGAACGCGTACTCGGGAAAGAAAAGGTAGAGTTGGTCAATGCGGTCACGGGCGCAGAAGATTTTTCCTACTTCCAAAAGGAAATCCCCGGCTTTTACTTCTTTTTAGGCGGAACCCCGCTAGATGTACCAGAAAGCGAAGCACCATCGCACCACACCCCTGGCTTTTTTGTCGACAATGCCTCCTTGGTACACGGAGTAAAAGTGATGTCGGCACTCACCTTAGACTATCTTAATGCAACCAACTAATATGAAAAAACAATGCTTACTCCTGTGTTTCCTTGCCGCGCTAGGAACACTCACAGCCCAAGAGATTCCCGCTTCATTGGAAGCTAAGGTCATTCAATGGCGCCACGAAATTCATCAGAATCCTGAACTCTCCAATCGAGAGTTTAAAACCGCTGAAAAAGTTGCCGCTCACTTGCGCGCGCTAGGCATGGAAGTAGAAACCGGTATTGCCCACACGGGGGTGATTGGTCTACTCAAAGGGAAACGTCCTGGAAAAGTTTTGGCTTTACGTGCCGATATGGACGGACTACCCGTTACCGAAGACAATCAACTCCCTTTTAAATCTAAAGTAAAAGCCCAGTTTAACGGACAAGAAACTGGAGTGATGCACGCCTGTGGCCACGATACCCATGTCGCTATCCTGATGGGAGTTGCAGAGCACTTGGCGAAAAACAACGACTTTGCAGGAACGGTGAAATTCATCTTTCAACCGGCTGAAGAAGGTCCACCACCGGGTGAAAAAGGAGGAGCTCGACTCATGGTCGAAGAAGGCGCCTTAGAAAACCCGAAAGTCGATGCCATCTATGGCTTGCACATCAACTCCGCCACCCCGGTAGGACAAGTGCGCTACAAGGCCAAAGGTATTATGGCTGCGGCACAGCGCTTTGTTATTGACGTCAAAGGAAAGCAAGCGCACGGTTCGGCTCCATGGATGAGTGTTGACCCGATTGTGATTGCCGCACAAATTGTCAATGGCTTACAAACCATCATCAGCCGAAATTCAGAATTGACCAAAGAAGGAGCGGTGATATCGGTAGGTTCTATCCATGCAGGGATACGCTTCAACATCATTCCAGAAAGTGCTCAAATGATTGGAACCATCCGTACGCTAGACGAAGACATGAAACAACTCATCATCCGCCGGATTCACGAAATGGCTCCTCAAATAGCCGCGGCTTATGGCGGAACAGCTGAAGTCACGATTCAAGAAACGGCCGCATTGACCTATAACGATCCAGCACTAACCGCTGTTGCTGTAACAAGCTTAAACAAAGCCTTAGGCAAGGAAAATGTAAAAGAAATGAGTGCTGTAACAGGAGCAGAAGACTTTTCGGCTTTTCAAGAAAAGGTACCCGGATTTTACTTCTTTTTAGGTGGTTTAGCTGATGGCTTAAGTCCCCAAGAAGCTCCCTCTCATCACACCCCAGAATTTGTGGTAAACGATGCTGGGATGATCCACGGTGTAAAAGCCATGGTTCAACTTACTTTGGATTACCTAAAGTAAGTTTTTGTTGTGCATGGGCCCAGCCCTCTTGCCACCAATGCAGCATTTCGTTGCGATCGAAGACCAAGGAATTGGTCGTTAAAACCTTAGGGGTGTAAAACACACGCAGTTTTACGCCCTTTTCTTTGGCGAGTAACTTCCCCACTTTAATATTGTCTTTCACAATTTGATCGCCCATAAAGTCTAGGGTCGATAACAAAACATCAAAGGCATTGCGCGAACGCATGCGGTTGAGTTGTTGTACTTCAGTATCCAACATAATGGCATCGACTTCCTTTGCTCCACGGCGTATGGCCTCCTCTATGGCGATGATGCAACCAAAACCTCCGTCGGCATACTCAAAACGGTTCTTAACCACCAAGCTCATAAAAGGCAAAAAGTTACACGACACCCAAATCCAATCGAGAAAGTCGTCATAGGTACATTCCGACAGTGCTTTGTATTCAATCTCATTTAACGTAAAATTCGAGACACAAACCACCACTTCTTTTGCACTGGCCTGCACGGTTTCGAAGATTTCAGGAGTAATTTCCCGCCCAATAAGTTTGCGTAGATTCTTGCTTTCCCCAAAGGTTTTCTTCCCCCGAAAGAAGTTTTTTACCACGTTAAAGTGGTTGATCTTCGTTTTGGTCAACTTCCCGGTTTGCTTCACCACAAAGGGATTGTTGGAAAAAATAGCGGCTTGGGTAACATGGGTAAAAGCGTGTTTAATTTCAGCTATATTATGCGCAGCCAAATGCGAGACCAACAAACTACCGGTAGAAGTCCCTACAAACAAATCGTATTCTCGTTTCTCCTCTTCCATGAGGTATTGGGCCACACCCCCTGCAAAGGCACCTTTGCTTCCGCCTCCAGAAATTACCAACGCTTTTTTCATCTAATTCAACTTGGATTTATTCGAAACTTACTCGAATTTTATGCAATTAAATACAAATTAAACAAAATTTGTACCCAATTATCCTATGGACCCACTGCAAACCTCCATCGAATATTTAAAAGGCATAGGCCCCAACCGGGCTGCACTGCTTCGAGAGGAATTGGGTTTACGCACCTACCAAGACCTGTTGCACTTTTTCCCCAACCGCTATATCGACCGTTCCCGCTTTTACCCACTCAATCAACTGCCGCAAAACAATGCCGAGGTGCAAGTAAAGGGGGAAATCACCCAAATTAAAACCGTACCCATGAAACGCGGGAAACGCTTGGTCGCATTTTTTAGTGATGGTACTTCTACCATTGAATTGGTTTGGTTTCGCGGGCATAAATGGATTCAAGAACAATTAAAACTAAACACCCCTTACGTCGCATTTGGACGTTTGTCGTGGTATGGCACTAAGGCCAATATGCCCCATCCGGAACTGACTTTAGCGGCAGAATATGAAGCGACCAAAATGGGCGCCTTACACCCTGTTTATCCCTCCACTGAGAAACTCATCAACAAAGGCGTTACCCAACGCATCATGAAACAAATGGTGTACAACTTGTTTCAGCTCACTGGGAATCAATTTCAAGAAAATCTCCCTGATTATTTATTGAAAGAACTTCAGTTAATTTCCCGTAAAGATGCCATCGTCAATGCCCACTTCCCAGAAAATACCGAGGCCTTGACCCAAGCCCAACGCCGTTTAAAATTTGAAGAGCTTTTTTACATTCAACTGCAACTCATTCAAAAGAACCGCTTGCAGAAACAAAAAATTCGCGGCTATACTTTCGAAAAAGTAGGCGACGCTTTTAATACCTATTTCACCCAGCACCTCCCCTTCCAATTGACGGGAGCCCAGCAAAGGGTCGTCAAAGAAATTCGCCACGACATGGGAACCGGAAAGCAAATGAATCGCCTTTTACAGGGTGATGTTGGTTCGGGGAAAACCATAGTGGCGTTGCTGAGTATGCTTATTGCAAAAGACAACGACTTTCAAAGCTGCTTGATGGCACCTACCGAGATTTTAGCTACCCAGCACTACCAATCCATTCGAGAAGCCTTAGGCGATATGGACATCCAAGTTGCCCTCTTGACGGGCTCGGTAAAAGGAGCGGAACGCAAAGCCATTTTCGAAGCCTTGGCCAACGGTTCGCTGCACCTGCTCATCGGTACCCATGCGGTTATTGAAGAGAAAGTTCACTTCCACAACTTGGGCCTCGCCATTATCGACGAGCAACACCGCTTTGGGGTGGCACAGCGTGCAAAACTTTGGAAAAAGAATCAGCTACCGCCACATGTGTTGGTCATGACCGCTACCCCCATCCCGCGTACCCTTGCCATGAGTGTCTATGGGGATTTAGACATCTCGGTCATCGATGAATTGCCCCCCGGGCGAAAAGAGATTAAAACGGTATTGCGCACCGATGCCAATCGGCTAAACGTGTTTCAATTTCTCAAAGAAGAAATCGCCAAGGGCAGGCAGGTATATATCGTGTATCCGCTCATCCAAGAGTCGGAAAAAATGGATTATAAAGACTTGATGGACGGCTATGAAAGCTTGGTGCGCACTTTCCCCCTCCCCGATTACCGCATCAGCATCGTACATGGGCAAATGAAACCAGCCGACAAAGACTACGAAATGCAGCGTTTTGTCTCGGGACAAACACAAATCATGGTAGCGACCACGGTCATTGAGGTGGGCGTTAATGTCCCCAATGCCTCGGTGATGATCATCGAAAGTGCCGAACGATTTGGCTTGTCGCAATTGCATCAATTACGCGGACGTGTGGGCCGAGGAGCCGATCAAAGTTATTGTATCCTCATGTCGGGGAACAAACGCTCGCAAGAAGCCCAAACCCGTTTACAAACCATGGTACAAACCAATGACGGTTTTGAAATCGCCGAGGTCGATTTGCGATTACGCGGTCCAGGTGACCTTATGGGAACCCAGCAAAGCGGAGTTTTACAACTCAAAATTGCCGATTTATTGAAAGACCAAGAAATCCTAAAAACTGCCCGCTTTTACGCTCAAAAAATAGTGGAAAAAGATCCCGATATGGCGGCAGAAGAACACCGACGCATTGGGCAAACCTATGCCAAAATAACTGCCCACAAGAACATCTGGAATTACATTAGTTAGGACTGTCATTTTGCCTGCGGGTTACTTATATTTGTGGCTAAATTTGATTTATGAAGATTTCCTACAACTGGATGCAGCAATTCATCCAAGCTGAACTCCCCCTTGAAGAACAATTGGATTTATTGACCGACCTCGGCCTCGAGGTGGAAGGCAACACCCTTTTTGAATCTGTTCCCGGAAGTTTAGCAGGGGTTGTAGTAGGAGAAGTCTTGGCCTGTGAGCAACACCCCAATGCCGACCGTTTGCGCGTAACCCAAGTAAACATCGGTGCCGATGCGCCTGTGCAAATTGTTTGTGGTGCGCCTAATGTTGCCCAAGGACAAAAAGTGCCTGTGGCTACGGTGGGAACCACCCTCTACGACAAAGAAGGAAATGCTTGGGAAATCAAAAAAAGTAAAATCCGTGGAGAAGCTAGTCACGGAATGATTTGTGCTGAAGACGAATTGGGCTTAGGAGAAAGTCACGAGGGGATCATGGTTTTAGATGAAAAGCTTACCCCAGGTACCCCCTGTGCCGAGCTCTTCGACATCGAACAAGACCGTACCATTGAAATTGGCCTTACGCCTAACCGTTGCGATGCTATGAGTCATATGGGCGTTGCTCGTGATTTAAAAGCCGGCTGTACCCAGCGTAATATTCCTTTTAAATGGCATTTCCCCAACACTAACGCCTTTAAAGTAGACAACACCTCCCTCCCAATCGATGTGATTGTAGCAGAACCCAAATTAGCGCCGCGCTATTCAGGGATTACCCTCTCGGGAGTTAAAGTAGCCGCTTCCCCCAGCTGGTTACAAAACCGATTAAAAGCCATTGGCCTAACGCCAAAAAACAATATAGTGGACATCACCAACTACATCTTGCATGAGTTGGGACAACCACTACACGCCTTCGATGCCGATAAAATCAAAGGTAAAATCAACGTTAAAACCCTTCCTAAAGACACGCCTTTCACCACCCTAGACGGTGAAGAACGCAAGCTACACGAAGAGGATCTTATGATTTGTGATGACGATACGCC
>WTJP01000075.1:24632-28523 GCA_011526275.1 Candidatus Arcticimaribacter sp.
GAAATTACCAGCGACATCGTCAACATTGCGCAGCCACTGCAAGAAAAAGCTTCATTGTTTTTGGCTTATGAACGCATTACCAAAGTCTTAGGCCAAGAAATCCCTAAAGATGAACTCATTACTATCTTAAACGCCTTGGAAATCGAAATCGTCAACGTCACGGAAGAAGGATTCTCCATGAAAATTCCCCGTTACCGCGTCGATGTGACCCGTGAAGCCGATGTGATTGAAGAAATTCTCCGTATTTACGGTTACAACAATATCGCAAGCGTAAACCGCATGACGACTTTCTATCCGGAATTCAATTTAAAAACCCCTTTTGTTCTCGAGCAGAATATTGCAAAGAAATTGGTGGGACTTGGATTTCAGGAGGTCATGAACAATTCGATTACCACGCCCAAATACGCCCAGCTTTCCGCTGAATTAGACGCCATTGCGAAAGTCAACCTCTTGAACCCGCTTGGGCAAGAACTCTCCCAAATGCGCACTTCCCTCCTCTTCTCTTTGATGGAAGTGGTCGCTTACAACCAAAACCGCCAACAACGCGATTTGAAAATGTATGAAATGGGGAAAGTCTATCAAAAAGTAGAGGACGGACATCAGGAAGACAAAAAAATCGCCCTGGCCATTTGTGGTCGCGCCAATAGCGAAGCTTGGAATACCGACGATAGCGCCAATGATATTTTCCGCTTAAAAGGCGCAGTACAAACCCTTTTAGCAAGTTTAGGAATCAACGGTTGCAAGGAAGAAGCTTCCGAACGCGATATTTTCGCTACTGGCCTAAGCTTCAAATTAGGAAAACAAGTGGTGGCTGAAGTAGGGATCGTTCATCCCAGCATCCAAAAGGCCTTTGCGGTAGAGCAAGAAGTGGTTTATGCTGAATTGGATTTTGAACGCTTGTACAATTTGGCCTTTAAAAAAGACATTAAGGTACAGCCCATTCCAAAATTCCCTTCTTCACGAAGAGATTTCGCTTTGTTGGTAGACGAAAATGTAAGCTTTGACGACCTAAAAGCAACAGCGCAAAAAGTAGAACGCAAGATCTTGACTCACATCAACCTCTTCGATGTTTATGAAGGCAAGAACCTACCCGCAGGAAAAAAATCTTACGGCCTTAGTTTTCACTTTGCCGACCCGAATAAAACCTTGACCGACAAGTACATCGACAAGATCATGGCCAAATTAAAAGCCAGTTTCGAGAAAGACTTCGGGGCAAGTTTACGCTAGGGAAGCGCGCTTGAAAATTTAAGCTAAAGGATTGAAAGTATAGGATTTATTCCTTAATTTTACTTGAAAATGCAAATGATGATGAAGATGAATGTTTTCCACCCGACCAATATTGCCGAAAAATTAGCCAACGCTAAAACGCAAGATCAAGCTTTAATCGATGCGATCCATACTTTTATCGCACAGCCGAACACCACCAACGATTTCGACTTAGATCAACTGGAAAGCAAAGACATTTACCACATCGACACCATCAAAGACATTTGCATTGACTATCGTTTGCGCTTTCTCGATCTAAAATATTTTAAGAATGACCTCCCACAAGAGGCCTTCGACAAAATAGCCGCCCTTGAAGTGGAACACAACACCACCCTCTCTGGCTTTAAGATCATGGCGCCCTCGAAGTTATTCCGCCTGAAAGACACCGACGATCCTTTGCTTTTCGTTCCTCTAGGAAACGATTACTTCTATTTAATCCACCAATGGGGAGATGATCTTCATCCTTTTAGAAAAGCCATGGTGTGGCCCTTTAAAAACATCTGGAACCTCATGGTGCTCATTTTGGGCTTAAGTTGGGTAGCAACTGAACTCACGCCCATGGCCATTTTCAGTAAGACCACTTCTTGGTCAACCTATTGGATGATTTATTTCTTTATGTTCAAAGCCATCGCTTCCATTGTCTTGTTCTATGGTTTTGCCTTGGGGAAAAACTTCAATCCAGCCATCTGGAACAGTAAATACAATAAATCGTAAAACACCGCCTATGTCCCAATCTGATTATCAGCACCTTTTCACCGGTTCTTCTATCGACGTACTCGCCATTCGCGATGCCTTAGCGGAAGTGAATATCACTCCAGTAGTAAAAGACGAAGGTGCATCGGCAACCATGGCGGGTTTTGGAGTAACCTCTCCCCTACAGCAACGGGTCTTTGTCCACAATGATGAAATGGAACAAGCCACACAAATTCTAGAACAACTCTTTTAGTACCCCTTTCGTTTTCACAAAGTTTTCTTACATTTAGAGGAAACAACTGAATTAAACGAAACCATGCAATTCATCATATTTATTGCCTTTACCCTCTTGGTAGGGATTGTGGCCTATCTCGCCACTAGAAAAACAGACGAAAACACAGAAGACGGTTATTTTTTAGGCGGAAGAAGCCTTACCGCACCGGTCATTGCCGCTTCATTATTATTGACCAATCTCTCCACAGAACAATTGGTGGGCTTAAACGGCTCAGCCTTTAACGAAGGAATCTTGGTGATGGCATGGGAAACCCTTGCAGCTATTGCCATGGTGGTGACAGCGACCATCTTACTACCGCGCTACCTCAAAGGGGGATTAACTACCGTTCCACAGTTCTTAGAACGCCGTTATGACACCATGACCAAGTCGATCACTTCGGGACTGTTCTTGAGTGGTTATGTGGTGGTGTTATTACCCATTGTACTCTATTCAGGGGCAGTGGCCTTGATTGGGATGTTCGACCTGACCACTGTTTTCGGTATGGACCAAAGTACAACCTTGATTGTAACGGTATGGTCGATTGGCCTCATCGGTTCTGTCTATGCCATTTTTGGGGGATTAAAAGCGGTAGCGGTTTCCGATACTGTAAACGCGATTGGACTCTTGATTGGCGGATTGATGATTCCATTCTTTGGATTGACCTATGTGGGGGACGGAAGTATCCTAACCGGGATAGAAACCATTTACAACCACGATCCTTCTAAATTTAAAGCGATGGGAAGCAACGACTCTGCCATCCCCTTCAGTACGCTTTTTACGGGGATGATGTTGGTACAGCTTTTCTATTGGGGAACCAATCAAGCCATCATTCAACGTGCACTAGCCGCTAAAAACCTCGAAGAAGGACAAAAAGGATTAATTCTAGCGGCCTTTGTAAAAATATTAGGACCGATCATTGTTGTCCTCCCTGGAATCATTGCCTTTTATATTTTTGGCGGGACCCTAGACGCTAGTCAAGCCGATCAATCGTATGGACTATTGGTCAACAAGGTCTTACCACCCGTATTGTTAGGTTTCTTTGCTGCTGTTCTTTTTGGCGCCATTTTAAGCTCGTTTAACTCGGCCCTAAACAGTTCGGTAACCCTCTTTGGTTTAGACATCTACAAACAATACATAAAAAAAGATGCAGACGAAAAACAAGTGGTCAAAGCCGGGAAAACCTTTGGTATTGTCTTGGCGCTACTGTCCATGTTTATCGCACCGACCATTGCCAACGCTCCTGAAGGGCTCTTTGGTTACCTCCAAGAAATTAACGGTTGTTACAGTATTCCAATTCTGACGATTATCTTGGTGGGCTATCTCACCAAATACGTTCCCGCAATTGCAGCGAAGGTCGCTATGGGGTCTGGGGTGGTCCTCTACTCCATCAGTCAATTCTTCCTCAAAGATTATATCATTGAAAACGGTGGGACGTATCCGCATTTCCTGCACGTCATGGCGATTTTATTCCTCTTTAATGTGGGGATCATGTTGCTGATTGGGAAGTTAATGCCAAGAGAGGTGGCCTATGAACAAGCCTATACAGAACAAGTCGATATCACACCATGGAAACAGGTAAAAGTGATGGGCGCTGTAGTCATTTTAATTGTGGTTAGCACTTATTTTATCTTTACCTAAACCACATCCTTTTTAAGGAC
>WTJP01000130.1 GCA_011526275.1 Candidatus Arcticimaribacter sp.
GGTCATAAAAAGTCATCCCCAAGACTGTACTCATCTTCACTTTAGTAAACAAGAGAATAAAGCGGTCAATTGGGAGGACTCAAAAGAAGAAACTACCAATAGTTGAGAAATATGGGTGCCCATTAAAAAAGCCTAAGGGGTGTAAACTGTGATGAATTCATTTCCCAATTAACCCCACCATTGCAATGCCTATGGAGAAACTTACACGATTTTTCCCAAAAGGGTGGACTAGTAGATACACGAAACGGTTTGGTATAGCGATTTTCAAGCGATCTTTTTTGTAAATAAAACTTTACATTTAAAACGGAAAAGTTATATTTGTCAAATAAACTTTACAAAATTGAATTAAAAAAAATGGATACAGGTTTTTTAATTGCTCTAATTACTTTATTGGGAGGAGGATTTTTACTGCTCCCCAATAAAACGAAAAAATGAAGGAAGAAAGAAAAAAACAGCTCATCAACCTAGGGTTATGGACTTGGTCTTGGGTCGCAACATTGGCTATTGCCACCTTTGGACCAATATTTATTTGGGAAGAGCAGAAGGCTTTAACCACATTTGCAATAATCATTAATCTTGCCAATGGAGTACTTATGATTTTGGCCAATAGACAGTTGTTCAATCACTATGATGAATTGGAGCGCAAAATACATTTAGAGTCTTTGGCCTTAACGCTTGGACTCACCATCATAGTAGGGTTAACCTATTCATTGTTGGACCAAACCAATCTTATTCCGTTTGATGCTGAAATAGGGGTTCTTATAGGGTTTGTAGGAGTCACCTACATGATTACTTTATTGATTAATAGAAAAAGATATCTATGAAAAATAGAGTTAGAGAATTAAGAAAACTTAAAGGTCTAACGCAAGAACAATTAGCAGAAGTTATCGGGGTATCAAGGCAAACGATAAACGCCATTGAAAAAGAAAAGTTTGATCCAAGTTTGCCCACCGCCTTTAAAATGTCAAAGCTGTTTGAACTCCCCATTGAAGATTTCTTTCTTTTTGATAAAACAGAATAGATTCAGATCACATCTTCAATATTAAATAGGGCCTTTTCGCTAATTTCTTTTTGCTTTTATTCCAGCCCGTTTATAAAGACTATTTATTGTCATTTATCCACCGATAAACTCCTTTTTTTCGGTTTTGGTGGAGTAGTTCGAGGGCTTCTTTCCGCTCTTCCGTTAGTTGCTTGTAGTGTTTGTGTTCGATTAAATAAAGGGCGTCGGCTTGTTTTATCGTTGAGCTACTAAGTGAGTCAAGCGAAAGAAATTCAACTTTCCCTTTACTGTAAAACTGACTGGAATAGCTTTTACGTTCTACGGCGATGAGTGGTTTTTCAAGGCTTAATTTTTCGATCAAGAACTTGTCACTGCTGTTTTCAAAAACGGTATTGACCTGTCCACTAAAATACACTCCGCATACTGTTAGTGGCAAAGCCAGTGCAAGTGCGAGCTGCTTTCTAGAGAAAAACAAGGCCTCCCAATAATGCACTAGCAGTAGCGCAAAGGGAATCATTACGGGTAATGTATAGGGGTGAATTAAGCTTTTGGAAGAAGTAAAGAACAAGGGAGTCCACAACAACCAAAAAAGCAGAAAAAGCGTCCATGGGTCTTTTAGTAGCTTTATTCTTTGCTGCTTTAAAACGATGAAAAATTTCCCCAACCAAGGCAGGACTGCCCCAATGAGAAAAAGCCAAACCATCCCCAAGGGTTGTTGCTTAGGGAAGCCGTACTTATCGCCCGACCAAGAAGAATCGAGGTAGCGTTTAAAGTGTTCTCCTATGATAAAGTAATCGATAAAGCCCGGGGAACGCAGTTCTGCCCACACATACCATGGGACGGCAATCCCAAGGGAAATTAGAGCGCCAATTACAATAGGGAAACGCAGTAAGGTTTTCCATTTAAAGTCGCTTATTGCACACCACAACAAGATGGGGGGAACGGTTAAAATTCCCACGATGGGTCCTTTGGCCAAAAGGCCTAGTCCCATGCCTATAAACAGCAGGTACCGCCAAAAAGACGAGCTGTTTTCCTGTATCCCTTCCCAAAAAGAAAGCATTACTAGCGCAACGCTTAGGCTTAAAAAAGTATCGGTAGAAACCACGCCGGCATGCAAGAAGAACTCGGGCAATGAAAAAAGAACCAAGCCGGGGAGAAAGATGGACATTTCTTTCTTGGGTCGGTAGCGCCCTACCAAAAACACCAAGACTAAACTCGCCAAAAGGTAAGGGAGCCGAACAAAAAACTCGTGGGTGCCAAAAAGGCTAATGGAAAGGGCCGAGGCCCAAGTCGATAAAGGGGGTTTTGCCCAAAAGGGAATCCCATAGTCGATTTGCAGTACCACCCATTCCCCCGTTTCGGCCATTAATCGGGCGATTTCGCCATAGCGGGCTTCCGTTTTATCCATCAAGGGGAGCGCTCCGTTAAAAAACGCGCGGATAAAGATCAGTAGTCCTAAGGCATAACCAGTAGCGGTAGCGGCAGTAAGCGGAGGGAAGATTCTTTTCATGAACGGTAACGAAAATAAATGGTGGCGAGGTCAACCCACAAACGGAACATATAGGTGAATTTCACCCGCGAGTCCTCGGTATCGATCCATTGATCCAAAGGAACTTCTTTAGAAAACGCGATCATTTCTTCTTTTCCAAATGCGCGAATCAGGCGGAAGAAAATCTCCACATCGAACAGCCAGCGCGAACTGAAATCGTCTTTGAATGCTAATTCTACCAGTTCGCGTTGCAAGATTTTACATCCACATTGGGTGTCGTAAACACTTATTCCCAGCAGGGTCGAAATGGCGGTAGCCACTACGCGACCAATCAAGAAACGGTACCATTTACGTTCAATTTGATTGTCTGTTTTTAAAATGCGCGAACCAAAGATAAAGCGGTAATGATCGTCAATTCCTTCTGCAAGGCGTTGACATTCTTCTAGGCTCGTCGAAAGATCGGCATCTAAATAGGCAAAGCGGTTGGCTGAGGTTTCTTTCAACCCCCACAACATTCCGTGTCGCACTGCACCGGCCTTTCCTTGGTTCTGTGTTAAAACAAGTACAGTGACTTGTTGCGGAAAAGCTGTTGCGATCTTGTTGAGGACATCTGCTGTTGTGTCTGAAGAACCGTCGTCTACAAAAACCAAGCTTACTTCAGGAGTGGCTTTTAAAAAGGCTAAATACCGCTCGGAAGGGAAGCGGTTGGCTTCGTTATAACAAGGAATGATGATGCTTAACGGCATGAATAGTATTCTGGTTTAAAGATACGGAATCTCCTTCAGCCTTAATGAAAAATCAAGTGTAAGAGCAGTAAACTAGCTGCCAAGGCCCACCCCCAGCGTTTGCTTTGTTCATTGGCAGGTTGGAAGAGGGAAACCAATCCGTTCAATTGTCCTTTACTGCTTAAAATGGCAATGCTTAAGCCAGAAAAAATGACCCAAAAAGCCCGAACGAAATAGTTCATTTCAGGCAGTGCGACTTGCAAGCCAATGTTCAAGGGTAGGGTGAGGAGGAAAGCCGTTAGCACCAATTTTAGGTTGGGTTTTAAAAGCAAAACAGCGCTACAAATCAACACCACGATCCCACAATTAATGTAATACCTCAAGTTGTTCAAGGTGTGGGTAAAGGCAGAGTCTGGGTTGTCGAATTTCAAATACAGCAAGATCAAGCCCATCATCAATGCCGTTCCAAGACTAAAGAGAATGGCTTTGCGTCCGGCAGCAATTTTCTCCCTGTCGGTGGCTTTGGGTTGTAGGTAGCGGGCATAAATATCGGTGGACCACAAGGTGGCGATGGAGTTAAAGGTCGAATCTACGGTGCTCATCAAGGAAGCGAAGAGACCGCAAAGAATGATGCCTTTAATTCCAACAGGTAAATAGGTTTTTACTAGATAGGGGAAAGCGAGATCGGGTTCCCCAAGGCCATCTCCTAGAATGCCGTACAGCGCGATCCCCGGAACGATGATAATGACGGCCATCAAATATTTTATTACCCCACCTACCATAAGTCCCGTTTGAGCTTGCGCAACGCTTTTTGCTGCCAAGGCACGTTGCATTACCGTTTGGTTGGCGCACCAATAGTTGATGTTTAAAAAGAACAACCCAAAAAGGTGTGTCCACGGTAGCGTGGGATGATCGGCTGGGAGATGTAAGTGCATTTTGGTGGGGGTTACAGAATAGAGTTTATCCCACCCGCCTAGTTGATGAACCGCAGTGAAGCAAACCACTATCCCGCCCAATAAAAGCACACTAAACTGAATGATATCGGTTTTTACTACCGCGCTTAAGCCCCCAAAATAGGTGTAAACAGCAGAGAATACACCCAAGATGACAATCAAGAGCGCAATGCGTATTAGTCGGTCTTGATGAATAAAGGCGAGTTGTTCCCCAAAGACGACATCGGCGGCATAGGCGCCCCAAAAGAGTGCAGCACCCAAGGTGACGGTCGAAAAAAGCGCCATGTTGGCCAAGGTGTAAAACAAGGCGATGCGATCCCCTAATTTCTTGGCAATAAATTGTGTAATGGTGGTTATTTTTTCCCGCAGAAACAAGGGGACAAAAACAAAGGCACCCAAGAGAATGCCTTGAACTGCGTTGATTTCAAGATTGGCTTGTGCTAGGCCGTAGAGGTAGGCCGAGCCCATCATCCCCAAAAATTGATAGCCCTGAATATTGGTAGCAATGGTCGAAAGCGCGATGGAATACCATGGCAAGTTCCGCGAGCTTAGAAAATACTCATCGGCCGTACTGTCGGGGCGAATCTTCCCGCGTAAGGCGACGATTAAAATCACCGCAAAATAAAGGAGTACAATACCAAAGTCGATCATAGCTTAATGTCTTGGTCCTTTCCCTAAAGGACTGTTGGGGGTGGTTTTTGGCACCCGCCCAAAGACCTCGGGTAGGGAAACTGTTTTTAATCTTGGGAGCACGTGTTTGGCAAAAAGTTCACACTCTTGTTGATGCGGGTAGCCAGAGAGAATAAAGGAGCGTATTCCCATGTCCATATAGCGTTGTAGCTTCGCCACAATTTGGTCGGGGTTACCCACCAGGGCTGCACCACAGCCCGAACGCGCTAGACCAATTCCTGTCCAAAGGTTGGGTTCTACGTAGAATTTTTCATCGGCCTCTTCTCTCAATTGCGATTGACGCGCTACTCCAAGAGAGGAAGCATCTTGTGCTCGGTTGCGGATGTCGGTTCCCAAATCAAGATTGAGTTTTGACAATAAATTATCGGCATAGTCGCGCGCTTCGGCCTCTGTTTCACGTACAATTACGTGTACACGAAGACCAAATTGCACTGTTCGGTTGTAAGCCGCGGCCTTTTCTTTCATGTTATCCATGAGCCCCTGCAGCTTCTCTTCTGTCTCGGGCCACATCAAATAGACATCGCAATGTTCTGCACATAAATCTACTCCAGCCGGAGAATAACCGCCAAAATAGAGTAAAGGCCCACCGTTTTGTTGGTAGGGTTTTACGGCCTTGGTAGGCAAGTTGAACTGATAGTATTTTCCTTGAAAATCGATTTCCTCTTTTGTCCATGCCTGCTTCAGAATTTCGATAACCTCTCTAGAACGGGCATATCGTTCGCTCGATTCCAGTTGATCCCCTGGCAAGTCGGAGGAGATGATGTTGATGGTTAAACGCCCTTTGAGCATATGATCGAGGGTGGCAATACTGCGTGCCAACATGGGTGGATGCACTTCCCCACAACGAATGGCTGCTAGAAGGTTGATCTGTTCGGTCAAGGGAGCCATGCCTGCTACAAAAGCGAGGGTATCTTGTCCCACTTGATAGGAAGACGGGCAGAGCACATTTCTATAGCCCAATGCATCGGCTGTTGATACAATTTTTGAGGTGTTTTCCCAGCTGCTTTTAAAGTCGGGATTTCGGTTGCCCAAGAAATCGTCGTCCCCGTCGCAGAGGGGGGCAAACCAAGAAATTTCAGCGCCATCTATTTGAAGCGGGTCATTTATTTTCATCCTCACAAGGTTAACGAAATTTGTTTGCTTCTCAAAGGTTTATGCCAGAATAGTCGAATAGATCCAATGCCCCACAAGGACGAGAAAAATTCCCAAGGCTCCTTGAAGGAAAGTGGCAAAACTGTGGTTGCGGTAGGCGGTTTTAACGTCCATGCCTCCCATTTGAGAAACGATCCAAAAATAGGAATCATTGGCATGGGAAACCGTCATGGAACCTACCCCTACGGCCAAAATGACCCAGACTTTTCCCATTTCTGTTTCTAGGCCTAAAACCCCCAATAAAGGAAACACGATAGAACTGGCTGTAATGATAGCGACTGTAGATGATCCTTGTGCAGTTTTTAAGCCAGCAGCGAGCAAAAAGGGCAAAAGAAGCCCCAAGCTGTTTTGGCTTAAACTGTTTTCTAAAAAGGCCGTTAAGGGAAGTTGTTGTATGATGAGACCCAAGGTGCCCCCCATGGCCGTGATAATTAAGATGGGCGCTGCTGTTTGTATGCCTTTTTCCACCACTTCATTCAAAGAAACGGAGCTGTTTTTAAGCAAGCGGAAGGCGAGTAACATGCCTATTCCAAGGGCAAAGCTTGGGGAGCAAAGCAGGCGTAAAAAAGGAAGTAGAGCAGATTCATTTTGTTGAAAAGGCAGAAAGGGAATGGCTGTACCCAGTGCCATTAAAACAATAGGAACGAGTATGGGAGCAACGGCTTTTCCTAGGGAAGGTAATGCTGTTATAGTTTCTTCCTCTAGGGCAATGTTTTCAACAGTAAAAGGTGTTTTTTTACTTAAATAATGTGCATAAGCAGCTCCGGCGAGCACCAAAATTAATGCGAGGATTCCCCCAAAAAGAATAAGCAGGAATAGGTTTTCGAGCTCGAGATTGGCAGCGGCTGCCAAGGGTCCGGGCGTGGGGGGAACCAATACGTGGGGGGCGAATAAACCCGTAGAAAGCGCCACTGTGAGCGCCACTAAAGGTGTTTTTGTTTGTTGAGATAAACGTTTGTTTAAAGCCGACAAAATGACAAAGGCAGAAT
This sequence comes from Candidatus Arcticimaribacter sp., assembly GCA_011526275.1. Taxonomy (GTDB): domain Bacteria; phylum Bacteroidota; class Bacteroidia; order Flavobacteriales; family Flavobacteriaceae; genus Arcticimaribacter. Next base: position 6,999 of record WTJP01000130.1, read on the forward strand.
CGCAAAAAACGGGGATGGCCACTAAGTAACCAATGCAACTCACCGCATAAGGAAGAGGTAGTTTAGCTAGGCCTTGCAGCAATGCGTTTGCAATACTTTGCGTGGCATTTGACCGTTCGAGAACAACGCCAATCACGGTTCCAAAAAGAATAAGTAAACCAATGCTTTGCATGGTTTTCCCCATGCCTTTCCCTAAAATACCGGCCAACTCATCCAGTGGAATTCCAGTCCCAACCCCCAAGAAAATACTGGCTGAGAGCAGCACCAAAAAGGGATGCAGTTTGAAACGGGTAGTCCCCAAAATGATCCAAAAAATGGAGGCGAAAAGAAAGAGGAAGGAAAGGGTCATTTTAATGTTGTTTGTTGGTAAAAATGGAAAACGTTAGCAGCGGTTTCGGTGAGAAGCGCAGCGGCCTGTTCTTTAGATGCTTCTAAACTCATGGGCGATTGTTGGATGCTAAAGAGTCCACTAAAACCCGCTTCATAGAGGGGTGGGAGTGGTCCTTCAATTGCGCCGGCTAGTCCTATACACGTCTTGTGGTGTTTTTTCGCTAAGCGTGCTACTTCTACCGGCACTTTTCCGTGTAGGGATTGCTGGTCTATTTTTCCTTCAGCGGTAAAGACGATATCGGCTTTTTCAATGGCCTTTTCAAGTTGAATCATTTCTGAAAGCA
>WTJP01000119.1:0-3406 GCA_011526275.1 Candidatus Arcticimaribacter sp.
TAGTTATGTTGTATTCTTCAAAAAATTACGATATTAGCAGCCTAGTTTTACAACGTATCAATACACAAAAGCGTTTAAACGCGCGTAAAAAGGAATTGGAAGAGCGTAAAGCTGCAATAGAAAAACGAAAAAACAATTAAACTTATTCTTTTAAATTAATACGAATGAAAAACCTAAAATCACTTATTGTTGCCTTTTTGATGGCACTCCCCATGACCTTTTCTTATGCGCAATCTAAAGTTGCTCACATCGACACACAAAAGTTGATCGGTGAGATGCCAGAAGTTATTGCTGCACAGAAGCAATTAGAGCAATTGGAAAAAACCTATACTTCTGAGATTGAAAACACCTACAAGGAGTTCCAAACAAAAGCACAATCTTATTCTGCTGACGCTGCTAACCAAACGGATGTTACCAACCAAGCACGTCAGAAAGAATTAGAAACGATGCAACAAAACATCAACCAATACCGCGAAACTGCAGCACAAGACTTGCAGAAAAAGCAGGTTGAAATGATGCGTCCTCTATACGACAAAGCGCGTGCTGCTATTGAAAAAGTAGCTGCTGCACAAGGTTTTGATTATGTATTAGATGCCTCTGCAGGAGGAAGCGTGATCATGGCCAAAGGAAAAGACCTTATGGCTGATGTAAAAGCTGAATTAGGCTTTTAATCCATTCCCATTATAATATTAAAAGCCACTTCAATGAAGTGGCTTTTTTTTACGCATGAAACAAGCAATTGGCATTTTTGACTCAGGCGTTGGTGGGCTTAGCTTGGTTCCCGCAATTCAAGAGCGCCTACCCCATGAAGACATCGTCTATATCGCAGATCACGGCTTCTTCCCCTATGGTGAAAAATCAACCGAAGCTGTTTTTGCTCGAGCGAAAGAAATAACCGCTGAACTAGTACAACACAACTGTAAACTAATTTTGGTGGCATGCAATACCGTGACCACACAGGTTATCGATGAATTGCGAAAAGCGTATCCCCTCCCTTTTGTGGGTATAGAACCAGCCATTAAACCAGCCGCAGCAACAACCAAAACTGGCGTAGTGGGGGTATTGGCGACCAAAGGGACCTTCAAAAGTGCTTTATATCATCAAACTATTGCGCAGCATGCGTCAAAAATTAAGGTGGTAGAACAAGTGGGTGAAGGACTGGTTGAAATGGTGGAAAACGATCAAGGAGAAACGGAAGAAAATCTTGAAGTATTACACACACTTACTGCTCCCCTACTGGATCAAGGAATGGATACACTGCTACTGGGTTGCACACATTACCCTTTTTTGGCGCCTAGCTTAAAAAAAATACTCCCAGAAACCGTGAAGATTATTGACAATAGTCCTGCTGTAGCAAAACAAATTGAACGCCTTCTACCCTTAAATACTTCGACGTCTAAGGGGAAGATCCGCTATTACACTACAGGAGAAAAAAAGAGTTGGAGAGGAATTTCTTTTACTGCTCTTCCCCTTTAAACCAACTGGCGTAGAGGAGGTAATTTTGAGCAATACGCTCGACTTCTCCTTTTTGTAAAGCAGGATCAATATCTTTTATTTTTCGTGCTGGAATTCCGGCATAAATTGAACCTTCTTCTATGACGGTGTTTTGCGTGACTACACTTCCAGCAGCAACAATGCTATTGGAGTGGACAACGCAATTGTCCATAACAATACTTCCCATACCAATAAGCACCCGGTCGTGCAAGGTACAACCGTGAACAATGGCATTGTGGCCAATAGAAACATCGTTCCCAATAACCGTCCCTGCTTTCTTGTAGGTAGCATGAATTACTGCCCCGTCTTGAATGTTTACACGATTGCCTATGCGAATGTGATGCACATCCCCCCGCAATACAGCTTGGTACCACACAGAGCATTCATCTCCAAGAATTAGATCCCCGATAAGGGTTGCATTTTCAGCAAAAAAACAATCTTTTCCCCATTGAGGGGTATATCCACGAACCGACTTTATTAGCATAACATAAACTTTAATCGAAAGGTAAAATGAATTTTATTCAAAGGTGCAGGAAAATGGAGTTTTCCGTAATTTTACCAAAAAAAAGGGATGAGCCATTTTATAGTTACGCCATACATCAAAGAGGACGATAAGTTTGCTTTGTTTTCTGTAAACAGTTCTTTTGGCATTGAAGGAGAAAAAAGTTTTCGCTCGGTAGAAGAAGCCAAAGATTTTCCATTGGTGCAACAAATGTTTTATTTACCCTTTGTACAATCGGTGCGATTGCTCGACAATGCATTGGAAATAGAACGTTTCGATATTTTAGCATGGCCAGACGTCATTAATGAAGTTGCCCAAGAAATTGAAAAATACCTGAATAATGGCGGAAAAGTGATGGCGGAAATAGCACCCAAAAAAGTACCCGTCACTGTTTACGCGGAAAGTACACCCAACCCTAGCGTAATGAAATTTGTCGCCAATAAAATGTTGGTAGAAAACACCTTCGAATACAAAAGTGAAGCAGAGGCGGTACATGCCCCCCTCGCCCAAGCGCTATTCAGCTTTCCCTTTGTTCAAGAAGTATTCTTGGATGCGAACTACATCTCGATCAATAAAAATGAGACCGCTAGCTGGGAAGAAATCGTAATGGAAATTCGCGAGTTTATTCGCGCCTATATAGAAGATGGGAAAACGGTTGTATCGTCTTCAGAGCAAGCGCAAAACGCTTTTGCCTCTAGCGCCACTCCTGTTGAAGAACTCGACGAAACTTCGCAAGAAATTGTAAAAATTATAGAAGACTACATTAAGCCAGCCGTCGCTTCCGACGGTGGAAATATCCTTTTCGACCACTATAATGCCGACGATAAATCAGTAAACGTTGTTTTACAGGGCGCCTGCAGTGGTTGTCCTTCATCCACCATTACCTTAAAAAATGGAATCGAAACGATGTTGAAGGAAATGCTTCCAGGGAAGATCGCCACAGTCACAGCGGTCAATGGCTAAGCGACTAAATGCGCTTGCGCAAGAACAAAGTCCTTACTTACTTCAGCATGCTGAAAACCCTGTCCAGTGGTTTCCTTGGCGGGAAGAACACCTCAAGCGTGCACAAAAAGAAAATAAATTATTAATCATCAGTATTGGCTATGCCGCTTGCCACTGGTGCCATGTAATGGAACACGAGTCTTTTGAGGACGAAGCTGTAGCCAATTTGATGAACCAACACTTTATCAATCTAAAAGTAGATCGTGAAGAACGCCCTGATATTGATCATGTTTATATGCAGGCGCTACAACTATTAACGGGTCAAGGAGGCTGGCCACTCAATATCGTTGCATTACCCGATGGGAGACCCGTTTGGGGCGGGACTTATTTTAAAAAAGAGCAGTGGATGGGTTACCTCGATCAATTGGTACAACTGCAACAGCAAAGCCCAGAAAAGCTACTCCACTA
>WTJP01000119.1:3506-19679 GCA_011526275.1 Candidatus Arcticimaribacter sp.
ACCTACAGCCGAGCTTTTCGAGAAAAGCAAGATCCTCTCTACCGAGAAGTAGTCGAAAAAACCATTGCCTTCCTCACTACTGAGCTCCAACACCCCTCTGGTGGCTTTTATGCCTCGCTAGATGCCGATAGTTTAGACCGAAACGGACGACTTACAGAAGGGGCTTATTATGTGTGGACCAAGGAAGAACTCACTTCGCTTGGGTTACTGAATCAAGCCCATTTTGAAGCTTATTTTGGGGTGAATCAAACTGGATATTGGGAGGAAGAGAACTATGTATTTTACCGCCTTGCCTCAGCAGAAGAGTTTATTGAAGAAAATAAATTAAGCCCCGACTTCCACCTGCAAATCAATGCATGGGAGCAACAATTATTGAAGGTACGCAATCAAAGACCTCAACCGCGATTGGACGATAAAATAATTTGCAGTTGGAACGCCATGATTGGAAGGGGTTTATTGGAAGCCTACAGCACTTTTGGACAGGAGCATGTTCGTGGGTTACTCGAAAATGTATTGCAGTTTTTCCCCGCCCACTTTCACCGTGAAGACCACGGCCTTTATCGTTTGAACAAAGAAGGGGCAAGAGCAGTCAACGGCTTTTTGGAAGATTATGCGCACCTTATCGCCTTTTATCTCGATGCCTATGAGCAGTTTTTCACCCTAGACCTTCTAGAGCATGTAACGGATCTTATTGACTACTGTTTTCAGCATTTTTATACCGACGATAGTCCCTTTTTCCTTTTTTCAGAAGAAAGAGAACTCGTGGTCGAAACCCGCGAATTAAACGACAATGTGATTCCTTCATCTAACGCTCTAATGGCCGAGAATTTATTGCGTGCTGGGGGACATTTGGGACGAACCGAATGGACCACACACGGGGAGGAAATGCTCGACGCCATGGCGGAAGATCTCCTTGCCTATCCACGAGCACACAGTACGTGGTTGCGTTTATATCAACAAAGACGCAATGGAAGTCGAGAGGTTGTCGTTGTTGGACCACAGGCAATACGCTGGATACAATCCCTTAAGAAAACGCCTCAAGCCGTTCAATTTTGGGCGGCAAGTGAAACCGCTGTAGAACTCCCTTTACTCCAACACCGTTTTCAAGCAGGAAAAACCCTCATTTACTTGTGCGAAAACAAGCAGTGTGGGCTTCCACTTAATCAACTCGAAGAAGCGAAAAAAGCGCTAAAGCTTATTTAGCCGGGCTGGCGTTGGTATAGAAATCTTTGAGATAAAAAGGCTCAAAGTAAGCTACGTCTTCAAATTCTTTTTGCTTGTATTTCGCTGCAATCAAAGGCAACATGTCTTTGGCAGAAGGAACGCTAATATCGTCCCGGAAGAGGAAATCGTCGCCTTGACAAAAGGCTTTACACTTTTCTGCTCCACTTCCAAAAAGTACTTTCTTTCCCGAAGGGAGTGCGTCGATCGTTTCCGCTGAAATAATCAAGGCCTTGGTCGCTTCTAAAGGGTGGTGATTTTGATCCATGGGTAATGCAAAGACCTCCATGCGACGTGCATCGATCATGGGCAACAAAACAGCCGCTTCATCCATTCGGCACTGCTGTGCCATTACAGCAAGAGAATTTACCGCCATTAATGGAATATCATTGGCATAGCAAATTCCTTTGGCAGAAGAAACCCCTATACGCAGTCCTGTGTAAGAACCGGGCCCCATACTCACTCCCACACCATCCAGTGCGTTGATCTTTACACCTGCTTGAGCAAGAGCTTCTTCAATGAACAAATGCAAGTAGTCGCTATGACGAAAATCGGGGGAATTACTCTCTTTACAATACAGCAATTCTTCTCCTTTTGATACGGCCACAGAACAGTTGGTCGTCGCCGTTTCTAAATGTAATAAATAGGGTGTTGACATTAATCTACCATGCTTTTAAACCCAGTAATTTTTCGCCTAAGGGCGATAGTTGGGCTGTTTCATATTTTGTTTGCTCCCAGTTGCGTGGGTCGCCAGGAAAGGCGTATCCCTCGGGTGCAATTCGATTTTTCCATGAATTAATTCGCCAGGTTTTGAGGGCGTCGTTGTCTTCCTCGGCCGGCATCATTGAAATATATTGAGCAATTCTAACTTTGTCTTGGGTGCGGTTAGGGCGTATCCCGTGGGGCAAGGTACTGTTGAAAATCAATAAATCTCCTGCTTCAAGTTTGACCTTGACCAACTTGTCTTCTAAGCCACTTATATCGGGTTGAAAACGGTTGCGGTCTTCGGGTTGTGTTTTCTTCCATTCATCGTAATGGCGATAGAGCCATGGAATACACTGAAAACCTCCCATGTTTTCATCGGTTTGATCGGCCAAAGCCAATACCCCTTGCACATTTTGTGGCTTGGTTTCTGGGTCATAATCCCAATGAATAAATCCCTTGTATTCAAAACCCGGTTGAATGGGGAAATTCAGATTAGCGCGATCGATGGTGACCCACAGTTTGGAGGTCCCCCAAACATCTGTAAATGCTTTATAGACCTTTTCAGTTTGTCGGTTGTTCCATAAACATTGGTGGTTGTACACCTCGACCATTCCTGTTCCAGCCAATTCTTTCATCTTCATCTCTGCCCGGGCATGGGTGTACCAGGTGGATGGGTCATCAGCTTTTTTTTCTTCGAATTCCCAAAGAAAATCAGCAGTGGCTTGCGCTTGTTCTTTCGGCACAGCTGCTTTTATAACCACATAGCCGTGCTGCTGCCAATGCGTCCATTGCGCTTCAGTGAGCAAATTGAGGGGTTCGTTGTTATGGCGTTGGTTGAGTTGAAGTACACTCGACTTAGCCGTAGAAGGGTTCCCAGGAATATCCAAGTGGGCATTTTCATAGCCCGTTGAAGCATTGTCTTTCATGTTGTATCGCTTTAGGGTTAACCTAAAGTACAAAAAAATCTATACTCCTTAAATCACGCTTAGATGCTAAGCGGAACCCCAAAATAGAATTCCACCACCTTTAACTTAAAGATGTAATCGTACTTAGCTCGTACCTCATCGGAAACTGCTGCCTCATAGCGTTGCTTAATTTGAGCATAATCAAACGAGTTTAACACCCCAGCTTCAAAACGTTTTTGTGCATTTTCAAAAGCGTTCAAACGCGTTTGTGAAGTGCGTTGCGCTGCTTCATAAAAGGTGAAAGCCCCCTTGGCGTCGTTATACGCTTGGTTGATATTGGTCTCCAAATCGAGCTGTTGCTGCTCCTTTTGGTTCTTGGTGCGTTCGAGATTAATTCTACTGCGTTTTAAGTTGTTCTTGGCAGAAAATGCATTGAAGATGGGAATACTCAACTGTATCCCAAAATTATGCCCATCGTTTAAGCCCAATTGATCGGCTATAGGGAGTGGCGCAACTACCTCGCGCTCTTCAACACGGGTATTAACCACTTCGCCGGTTGAACGCACAAATCCAATTGGAACGTCGGTGAACTCGCCTGTACCACGCAAACGGTCGGCATAAGACAAACGGGTGCTGTATCCATAAAATGCACTTAAACGGGGTTGCATGTTCCCTTTCGCTAGAGCGATATCGGTTTCTGCAATTTCCACATTGGTGTCGGCAAGTTTGATATCGTTACGGAAACTCAAGGACTTTACGTAAATCGCTTTAGGCGATTCTCCCATTACCTCAGAGAAAGGAACCTCTACATCGATCATCTCAATGGCAAAGTCCTCATAGTCGGTGATGTTCAACAACTGCGCTAAGTTGATTTTGGCTAAACGTAAATTATTTTCAGCTTGAACAACGGCTTGTTCTTGGGTAGCAATAGTCGCTTCGAGTTCGAGGTTATCTGCAATAGTCAGTACCCCGGAAGCTATCAATTCTTTGGTGCGCTTAAGGTCGTTATTTGAAACGGCCAATTGCGCTTTTTGTACACCCAAAATTTCTTGATTGAACATGATTTGCAAATACCCATTAGCAACCAATAGCGAGATATCATCGCTTATATCAGCCAATTGATACTGGCGAGCCAATAGAGCCAAATTAGCGCGGTGCAACTGGTTAAAGTTTTGCTTCCCCCCATAAACATCTACCCCCATGTTAATCCCTGCTGAGGAGAATTGAGTGGTCACATTTTCCAAGAGACCGGTGGTGATGTTTTGGTTCAAACCAATGTTCCAAGAGTGGTTGGCGTTGGCATTAATCGATGGCAAGAAATTGGCAAAAGCTGTGCGTTTATCAATCTCTGCCGAAGCGTACTCGAGTTGGTTTTGACGGATGGTGATGTTGTTCTCCAAGGCCAATTCCACACATTCTTGTAGGGTGTATTGTTTTTGTTGTGCCCATAGGGTTCCTCCAAAAAGCAAGGCCAAAGAAAAAGTAAGGAAAGACTGTTTTTTCATAGGGTGTTTATTCATTTTCAGCGTTTTCTTCCTCGCCTATTTTCTTTTCTTCCGTTTTGTTCCAGACTTTGATTTTATCCTCCAAAGTGATCCCAGAAACAACCTCTACATTAATCCCGTCGGAGATGCCAATTTCAATGTCTTTGCGTTCAAACTTTTGTTCTCCCACTTGAATTTCGACATAGGCCTGCTCGGTAGTTTTATCGAACTGTAGCAAGGCTTCCGGTAAAGCCAAAATACTGTCTTTACGTTCCAAGACTAACGCGGCATTGGCGCTGTATCCTGCACGTACAAAGAAATCATCGTCTAAGGTTACATCGCCTTCAATTTTAAATTGAACTGCCCCTTGCTCTTCGTTTCCTTTTGGAGCAATGAACTTTAACTTGGCATCGAACGTCTTGTCTTGAATAGCTGCAAGACTTACGTCGAGTGGCATTCCAATCTTCATCTTCCCAACCTCGGCTTCATCGACTTTTCCTTCAAAAATCATCTTCTTTAAATCGGCGATAATAGCAATGGTCGTTCCTGCATTAAAGGCGTTACTGGCGATCACCTGTCCTCCTTCTTTTACCGGCAACTCTAATACCGTCCCCGAAACTGTAGCGCGAACGTTGGTATTGGCTGAAGCCGATCCACCTGCCGATCCTAGCTTGATGATCTCGTAATCGCTTTGGGCGTTGTTTACATCTTGCTTTGCACGGTTGTAATTCAATTCTGCCGTTTGAAATTCTTGTTGTGAAATGATTTCCTTTTCAAACAAACTTTTGTTTCGCTTGTATTCTATTTCCGAATTTTTCAAAACAATTTTCGCATTGGCCAAACGACCTTTAGCGCTGTTCAATTGTCCTTCGTCGGCTACAACTTTAATTTTTGCCAGTAGCTGCCCTTCTTGAACAAAGTCGCCTTCTTCAACAAAGAGGGACTCTAGAATTCCTTGTACTTGAGGCTTTACTTCGACTTCGTCTTCAGGGATTACTTTCCCTGTGGCAACGGTTTTCTTCTCTATGGAAGTAATGAGTGCCGTTTGTGTTTCATAGGTAATGCTTGCCGTGCTGTTCGACTTAATAAAGTAAGCAGCTGCAAAGAGCACCCCAAAAAGGATGAAGGCAATGAGTGAATAACGGACGATTTTGTTCATAACAAGGGTTCTTATTTAATTATATTTTATTCTTCTCTTAAAGCGTCGATGGGCTTGATGCTCACGGCGCGCTGTGCTGGGATTAAACCAATGAGTGTTCCTAAAGTCACCATGATTGCCAAGGCGCCTAAAACAAAGGATATAGGGACGGTGGGATTGGTATAGGGGAAATCTTCGAGATTGGCGGTTCCTGCATTGATTCCTGCCAAGACAAAGGCCCCTAGGACAATTCCAAAAATTCCTGCAATTACCGTAAGGAAAACAGACTCCAAGATGATTTGCATGCGCACTTCAGAAGGAGTAGCGCCAAGGGCACGACGCACACCTAGTTCTTTGGTGCGCTCTTTAACAGAAATCAGCAAGATGTTTCCAATACCGATTACTCCCGCAATGATGGTAGCAATTCCAACCACCAGTGACAAGAAGGTCATCCCGCGGGCAAAGCCCATGATACGGTTGAAGACTTCTCCTAGATTAAATGATCCAAAAGCTCGCTCATCGCGCGGATCTACTCGGTGAATGCGTTTTAGGGTTTGCTTTACGTTCTTTTCAACAGCAACTACATCGACATCGTCAAAGGCTGCAATGGTGAGCCAATCGACATTGTCTCCTGTGTTGTAGAGTTTTTGGAAAGTCGCGAATGGAATAAAGACATCGCCGTCACTTTCAAAACCACCGCCTTGAACGTATTTGTGTACGCCAATAACTTGAAAATAGATGTCATCGATTCGAATGAACTGCCCTACCGGCTCCTCTCCATCTTCAAAGAGTTCCTTTTGGGTGCGTTCTCCAATCACACACACCTTGCGGGCTTCATCGATATCCGACTGGTTAATGAAACGCCCATTGTTGTAGATTTTCTTGGTGGCGATTTTTGTGTATTCAGGGAAGTCACCATAAATATTATAAGTCCCCGATTTTGTTCCGCGTACAATTTGTGAACCGGTTCCTCCAAAGACGCCACGTGCATTGCGGGGAGCGATGAATTGAATTTCTGGAACGTTGTTTTTTAAAATCTGTGCGTCTTGTAGTTTCAATTGAGGATTGCGTCCTGTCTTAAAACCATCGTAGGGCATACTGGTACTTTGTGCCCAAACAAACATGGAATTCATGGCAATGTTTTCAAACTCGCGTTCAAAACCGTTGTCTAGTCCGTTGGCTGAGCCCGAAAGTGCGATGTAAATAAAAATACCCCACAACACCCCAATCACGGTAATGATGGTACGTACTTTGTTTTTTTGGATGGATCCAAAAATCTCTTGCCAAGTATCGCGGTCGAAAATAATTTTTAAACTATTCATCTCTTAAGGCAACTATGGGTTTAATACTAGCGGCGCGTTTGGCCGGAACATAACCAGCAATCCCGCCAAAAAGGATCAGGATTAAGGTTGAAAACAGGGCGGTTTCCATATCGATGTATGGATTCTTTATAAAATAATCCTCCAGGGTCTCACCAATATTATTTAGGATAAAAACGCCTATAGCCATGCCAACAAAACCTGAAATCGTAGTGATAAAAATCGATTCTTGTAAAATCATTTGAATCACCGATTTTGGCGTAGCACCCAAGGCTTTTCGAATCCCCAGCTCTTTGGTGCGTTCTTTTACTACAAAAACCATGATGTTCGAAATCCCAATGATTCCAGCGATTAAAGTCCCTAAACCAACAAAGGTTACAATCAACTGTAATACGTTGGCAAACTGTTGGTTCTGTTTTAACTGGTCAGCAACATTTCGAATAAAAATCCCTCTTGGGTCGGAAGGGGCAATCGATTTTTTGTCTTTCAAATAGGTGCGTAATTCTTTTTCAAATGCCAAGGCTCCTGCATGTCCCAATTCAGGACGGAAAGCCACTATGATTTGATCTACCTTGTCATTTCCTTTTTCTAAGGACTGGCGTGTGGTGTATGGAATGTAAATGAAACGTTCTTCGTTGTCTCCTCCATCGTCTTGGAACACCCCAACAACTTTAAAAACGCTGTTTCCCACATCGATAAACTTACCGATTGGATCTTCCTGCTTGAATAAATCAAGCGCTACCAAACGACCAATTACGGCGTGCTTACTTTTGTTTTTTACATCGAGTTCATTGATGTAACGCCCTTTCATGATGATGGTTTTTTCAGCATACTGATGGTCGGGTGCTACCCCACGAGTCGTGTAGTTGTCGAATTCGTTCTTGTAACGCACCGACGCCCCTCTGGAAATGCGAGGAGTGATATATTCTAAAAAGAAAGAAAAATTCTGCTTGATATCGGCCAAATCACTGTTTTCAAATTCAATGCGACGGTTGGCCTTAAAACCGCGGTAGGGTTTAGAAGTTCGACCGGCGAAAAGATAAAGGGTGTTGGTCGCGTCGTCTAGGAAAAATTCTTTGAAGGTGTTTTTTAAACCGTTTCCAAAGCCAAAAAGGATAATGAAAATCAGGATCCCTAAAGCCACGGTAAAGCCCGAAAGAAAGGTGCGTAGCTTATTCTTTCGAATGGTTTCAAATATTTCTTGCCAGCGGTCTCTATTGAACATATTGTGCGGCTAAAACTTGATCTACTTTTGTGTCTTCAACAATTACACCGTCTTTTAGTCGAACGATGCGTTTACACATTTGCGCGATATCTTCTTCGTGGGTAACCACCAAAATGGTTTTCCCTTCTTGGTTGATTTTCTGAATGAGGTCCATCACCTCATAAGAGGTTTTTGTATCGAGTGCTCCTGTGGGCTCATCGGCTAACAACAACTTGGGTTCCGAGGCCATGGCACGTGCAATGGCTACCCGTTGTTTTTGCCCACCAGACAATTCGCTAGGCAAGTGTGTCGCCCAATCGGCAAGGCCAACAGAAGCGAGATAGCGCAATGCTTTCTCTTGTCGCTCCTTGCGCCCTACGCCTTGGTAGTACAAAGGAAGAGAAACGTTTTCTAAAGCCGTTTTGTAGTTGATCAAATTGAACGACTGAAAAATAAAGCCGAGGAATTTATTGCGGTACTTGGCAGCTTTGGTTTCATCGAGGTCTTCAATCAACACCCGATCCAATTCATAGGTTCCTTCGTCCAAGACATCCAACATACCCAAAATATTGAGTAAAGTCGATTTCCCAGATCCCGAAGAGCCCATGATAGCGACCAATTCTCCGTCTTCTATATCGAGATTAATTCCTTTTAATACATGCAGGGAGGAATTCCCCATTTTGTAAGACTTGTGTAAGTCGTTGATTTTTATCATAGCAAAACGTGATGTTCTCTTCGCCTATAAGACGTGGAAAAATGGAAAATGTTACAGCTTGAGGTAAAAATTATTTATACATCATTCTGTACACCACAACACCCACAACGGTAACCAAGATGTAAGGCATGGCCATGAGGTAAACAATCCCGTCGTTAATCCCCTTTGCCGTGGCTTGCCCTTCTTCCGATTCTAGCACTGCACGGCACATAGAGCATTGGGCCGAAAGCGTCTCTGGAGAGAGCAACAGCAGCAAGGCAAACAAGAGAAAAAATACCTGGGAAAGCTTCATTTAAGCGTAATAAGGTGAAATCATAAGGTAAATGATGACCCCAGTAATGGTGATATACAACCAAATGGGAAAAGTAATGCGGGCAATTTTTCTATGCGAAGTAAACTGCTGTGAAATAGCGCGAACATAAGAAATCAATACCAACGGAATGATGGCCACAGAAAGAAGGATGTGAGAAATGAGAATAAAGTAATAAAAGGTTCTCACCCAACCTTCACCACCAAAAGGTGTTGGGTCTGACGTTAAATGGTAGGCCACATACATGACCAAGAAGCTCAAGGAAAGACCAATCGCGGTTTTCATCAATTGCTCGTGCAAGGTGATTTTACGGTTTTTAATGGCCCACAAAGCAGCTAAAAGGATGATGGCAGTATAGCCATTAATAGCAGCATAAATGGGAGGTAAAAACGTAAAGGGTTGTACTCCTTCTAAACGAATTCTAAACAGCAATGCGACCACTAAAGGAATGATAATGGATACCGCAATGATTAAATTCTTGTAGCGTAATTGATTCGTTTTTTCCATGCTTCTTACTTTTCATTTAATAGTTGTTCGATATCGACCAAAAGTTGATCGACACCTTGTTCTTCGACCTCTTCTTGGTCTATACCCATATAATAGACAATAGGATTCCCAAAATCGTCTCTTCTAGAACGAATGAACCCGTCCTTATCGATCAAGGCGAAATACCCTTGATGTTCAAAGCCACCTGCAACAGCGGGATTGATTGAGGCAAAGATATTGAATCCTTCGTTGGCCAAGCGGTAAATGTCCTCTTTTGGCCCGGTCAAAAAATTCCAAGAGGCCGTTTTGTCCACATAGCCTTCGGCATATTTTTTAAGGGTGGTTGGGGTATCATGTTCTGGGTCGATGGTAAAAGAGGCGATCCCAAAATCTTCTCGGTCGCCAAAGCGATCGTATAACACCTTCATGTTTTTATTCATGATAGGGCAAATGGTGGGGCAGCGACTGAAGAAAAATTCAGCCACATAGACCTTTCCCAAATAATCTTCATTTGAGGTGTAAAGGCTGTCTTGATTCAACAATAAAAAATCTGGGACTTTTTTGGCTTCTCCGTTTAAGCGTATAAAATCGAGTGCAGTGTAACCCGGCTTTACCGATCGACTACTATCCACGGTAGCATCTTTTTGAACCCGGTCAATGATCTTTGGGATAAAGAGGTAACCAAAGAGTAAAAGTATGGCTACTAACCCAATGTATTTTTTCGATTTCATAGATCAAAATTAAGGATTTTTTAGCCGAAAAAAGCAAGCTAAATCACTTCGCTCGATTGCTGTTATTCTTTTTCAAAGCAAGACGATATTCCGCAAGAATTACTTTGACATCATCGGTCATTTTCTTGTTTAATTCTGCAACCGAAGCAGTGTTGTAGCCGTAGAGCGTACCCACCTCTTCATCGTCGTCTCGACCGCGAAGTTTTCTAGCGCGATCAATTATAAAAACGGTTGAAGTACTTGCTTTATCGTTTAGACTAATATCGGTTTTAAACCCTTGAAATAAGGTTTCGATTTCTGCCTTGGTACCGAAGACAAATTTCCATTTGCTCAGGTCGGTGGCGGCTCCTTTTTGCAGTTCGGCAAGAATCTCCTCTACCTTGTTTTCTAAACCTTCTTCTACCACCATAACGAATTGAAAATCGTCGAATTGATAAAAGCGTTTGTAGATTTTTTGATTTAAGTTGAAGGCATCGCCTTTGCGGTAATCCAAATCACTTCCCCAAAAACCAACGATGGAAATCATACCATCCAATTGATGTGGACGCTTGGTCAAAGTCGTCCAGTCATTAATTTCTGGAACCTCTTCGGTCAAAATGGGTAAACGAGCGAAATTATTTATGCCTGAAGCAAAGAAGAGATACACCACCAAAGGGAAGATAAACAACATCCCCAGTACTATGTATTTCTTCACCTCCGACCGCATTGTAAAGAAGCTAGGATTAGAAGTTCCAGCTGATAAAGCCGGCGTTCATTACTTCAAAAATGTAATCTGCTTCTACCAAAAGAATAAAAGCCAAATAGGGAATCAAAATGATTAACGGTAGTACGATAGACCCTTTTAAAGAACCTTTTTCATCGCGAATGTGCATAAAGTCCCAAGCGATATAATAGGCCTTCACTATGGTTAAAATAATAAAGATCCAGTTCAAGATTTTCATCCCAAAGAACATGCTCATTAAACTCTCGGGCTTAATGATACCTAGTACTACCTCGATGGTTGTAACGATAGAGAGGAAAATGAGTACTCCCCAAATTTTTTGAACGTTGGACTTAAATTTTAAAAGTCCTCTGAAAATGGCTAATTTTTGATCTGCGTGTGCCATGTTGATGTATATTTTTTATTAAACCAAGTAGAAGAAGGTGAAAACGAAAACCCAAACTAAATCGACAAAGTGCCAATAAAGTCCAACTTTTTCAACCATTTCATAGTGTCCTCTTCTTTCGTAGGTTCCTACAATAACGTTAAAGAAAATAATGATGTTGATCACCACTCCAGAGAATACGTGGAAGCCGTGAAATCCTGTAATAAAGAAAAAGAAGTCAGCAAAAAGACGGTTCCCATATTCGTTGTGAATGAGGTTAGCCCCTTCTACCACGCCAACAGCGTCGTTGATTTTCGCAAGTGAAGCTTCACGCGAAAGCACAATCTTGTGCCCTTTCTCGTCAATTTTTTCTCCGCGAATGACTAAGTT
Organism: Candidatus Arcticimaribacter sp.; assembly: GCA_011526275.1. GTDB lineage: Bacteria > Bacteroidota > Bacteroidia > Flavobacteriales > Flavobacteriaceae > Arcticimaribacter. The sequence continues at coordinate 15,200 of WTJP01000119.1, forward strand.
TTCATTGGCAGCAAAACCTGCTTTTACTTCCTCAACACTGTAGTTAGGAAGACTAGATTCGTTTACAAACCACAACCCATTGCTGCGTTGGTGGGTATCGCGATCGGTTGGAATGTCTGCAGCGAAAGCTTCAAGCGCAACACGTTTTCCCGTGTTTGCATCTACAAACTGAAGGATTTGTCCTCCTCTGGTTTCCAATGCGCCATATTCCCCTTTGATGAAGTTTTTCCACTCCCAAGCTTGTGAACCTACGAACACCGCTCCCCCAATGATGGTCAAGAGCATGTAAAAGGTCACTTTGGCTTTGTTCATGTGGTGTCCAGCGTCTACAGCCAATACCATAGTCACAGAAGAGAAAATGAGAATAAAAGTCATCAAAGCCACATAGTACATGGGAGCATCTACTCCGTGCAAAAACGGGAAGTGGGTAAACACCTCATCCGCGATGGGCCATGAATCGATATTTTTAAATCGTGAAAATCCGTAAGCTACAAGAAATCCAGAGAAAGTGAGTGCATCGGAAACAATGAAAAACCACATCATCAATTTCCCATAACTCGCGTTTAAGGGTTGGTTCCCTCCACCCCAAACGTTGGTTTCTTCATTGGGGTTGGTCGTTGCTACTTCCATAAAATATTGTCAAATTTAATGATACAAATTTAAGTGTTTTTACTGATAAATTGTCACGAAGACAAACAAATATAGCCAGAGGAAATCGAGGAAATGCCAGAACAATTCGGCCAATTCTACCCCTAGGGTTTTCTCGTCGCTGTATTGATTGCGGTAGGCGTTAATCAGCACTACCGTCAAGACGATCAGTCCCGCAGCTACGTGGGCTAAATGCAGCAGTACCAACACATACAAAAACGAGGTGGTAATGGAACTCTCTGCTCCGGTAAAGTAGTAACCCGAGGCGATGATTTCTCCAAAGCCTTGAAATTGGCAATAAACAAAGGCGATGGTTAGCGCCAATGTCCCCCAAAGCATCGCTTTAAATTGGGTTAGATTTCCCTGTTTTAGGCTGCGTTTCGCTAAAAAGAAGCTCGCACTACTCAGCAAAATAATGACTGAACTTATCGAAAAGATGGTGGGCAATTGAAAGCCTTCCAACCAATCTTCACGCGAGCTACTCACTACATAAGCACTGGTTAAACCCGCAAAAGTCATGGCCATGCTAATCATGCCAAACCACAACATCATTTTTTTGGTTCTACTGTTGCGTTCTATCTCGTTAATTTCCATAGACTAAAAATTTATCCATCACATAGATGACCTGTACTAAACTAATATAAACCACACTACTCAGCATCAAACGATAAGCTGCTTGGTGGTCTTTCTTCTGCATTAAATTTCCTGCGAAGAACAACATGACTAAACCAACGATAGCCACAGCTACTGCGCCGTAAATACTCAAGTTTAAAGCACCGGTATAATGGGTAAAGGGCAGTAAAGAAATCAACAGCATCCACAAGGTATAGACCATAATTTGGAAGGCAGTGCCTTGATCTTTCTGACCGGTAGGGAGCATTTTAAATCCGGCTTTTTTGTAGTCCTCATCGAGCATCCAAGCGATGGCCCAAAAATGAGGGAATTGCCAAAAGAATTGTAACATAAACAAGACCCCAGGTTCTACGCCAAAGTAATTGGTGTAGGCTACCCAACCCAACATAAAGGGGATTGCTCCAGGGAAAGCACCCACAAAAACCGATAGTGGGGTTCTGGTTTTAAGCGGGGTGTAAACGGCTACATAAATAAAAATGGAAATACTCCCGAAAAAGGCGGTTCGCCAGTTGAGGAGATAAAGCATGGCTATACCTAAAACCGTCAAGCCCACTGCAATAACAAGTGCAGTTTTTGGACGCATTCGGTTGGCTGGTAAAGGGCGGTTTTGGGTACGCAGCATTAAAGCATCCAAGTCTTTTTCAATGATTTGATTAAACGCATTGGAAGCGCCTACAAGGCAATAGCCGCCAACGGCTAACAAAAGCAAATGATAGTAATTGATTGTTTCGGCTGCTAGAAGGTAGCCCGCAAGAGAGGAAAAAACAACGCTGAGCGCCAAGCGCATTTTGGTTATCGCTTTAAAATCGTCTAACCAATTTACCGATAAATCTCCTGTAGTTTCCGCAGGCATGATCATTCTCTCTTTCGGCTACAAAGATAATGCGCCTTGAATGATATTCCTTGTTTTCCCTTGCTTTTTGAGCACAAAAAAGCCCGAAGTTTCCTTCGGGCTCTAACTTATTTTGGGTTTGCTTATTGCAAACGGAATGTAATTGGAATACTGAAAGGTACACGTACTGCACGTCCGCGTTGCTTCCCAGGTGTCATTCTTGGTAATTTTGAAATGATACGGGCCGCTTCTTTCTCTAAGTTCTTGTCTGGTCCACGCATACGAACGCTGGTGATTGTACCGTCTTTCGCAATAACGAACTGAACATAAACACGTCCTTGAATCCCCATTTCTTGTGCAATCTCTGGGTAACGGAAATTCTTGCGAATGTGTTTGTTGATTTGCTCTTGAAAACAAGCTCTGCGTTGAGACTTTGGCACATTTTCGCAACCGGGATAAATAGGTACATCCTCGATTACTGCAAAAGGAACGTCAACATCTTCGAAGTCATCTTCTACTTCGATGTCTTCTACCTCAACGATTTCTTCTTGGTCGGTTTCGGTAGACTCGATTACGGTCTCTTCCACTTCCTCTTCATCTTCTACGATTTCAATCACCTCAGGTGCTGGTGGCGGTGGCGGTGGTGGGGGTGGAGTTTTCAACTGTTCTGTGATCGGCACTTCCTCGTCGTCTTCGTCTTCAACGTTAAGCGCTTCGTATCCGTAGCCTGTTTTTTCATAGGTCTTCCATTCGATGGCTTGCCATGAAATAAATAAAACAGAAGCCAATCCAATAGCAAAATACAAGCTACTGTTTTTGGTTAAATCCGCTTTCGGGTTCTTTTTTAATTGCATTGCACAAAGTTTAGGTGGCTAATTTATAAAAATACCGCTTTTGACCACAATTTTTTTAAGAGTTTTTCCTGTCGCCAAAAAGGTGATGATCCCCAAGGAATTGGCAAGAAGATCATAGGCTTCAAACGCTCTGTAGGACAAAGCGTACCCTTGAATTAGTTCCAAGATCATGCCAAAGGAGAAAACGGTGAGAAAAACCGTGGAATAAATACCCTCTTTTTTCCAATCGATCCACCACGCAATTCCCACACAAGTAGCCAAGACAAAATAGGCAAAGCTGTGGGCCAATTTATCTACATTAAAACCCACTCCGTCAAGGGGAGGTAATTGCAAAGGAATAACCGAGAGAAAAACCACCATTGCCCCAACACTCAAGGCGAAGATGGTCCAGGTGTATTTAGGCACCAATAAGGGCTTTGTAGGCTGCAGCGTCAAGTAGCGATTGAACGTCTTCTGGGTTGTCCAATTCTACCTTAATCATCCAGCCCTCACCATAAGGGTCTTCGTTAACCGCCTCGGGCGCATCGGCCAATGCTTCGTTGACTTCAACCACTGTTCCGCTTAACGGCATAAACAAATCCGATACTGTTTTCACTGCTTCAACCGTACCAAAAACGGCTTCGGCTTCTACTGCCTCGTCTAGGGTTTCTACTTCAACATAAACAATATCGCCCAACTCGCTTTGTGCAAAGTCGGTGATACCAATAGTAGCTTTGTTGCCTTCAACGGCAACCCATTCGTGGTCTTTGGTGTACAATAAGTTGTCTGGTGTATTCATGGCCATTTTTTTGCTTCAAGCAAATATAATTTTTTGCCCGAAAAACCACTCACTAATTTCCAAAATTGTAGCGGATGGTGAAACCAGAACGAATACTGGTTTGTGGGAAGGCCGTAGAAATAGCAAACTTGGAGAAATTATGGTCGTAAAAGAAGAGGGCTTGTAAGTTCTGCGTTAGTGCATAATCGGCTGTGACCTTTATCGACCACAAGGTTTGCCCTGCGGTGACTTGATTGTTGTCGATTTCTAAATTGCGAAGCACCGTAATATTGTTGCGGTAAGCTAAATCGGCTTTAATGTTTAAGTCTCCCTTTAGGGTACGTCTTCGACCCCCAATACGGGTCGTAAAGGGCAGGTCTTTCACCCGATAGCCCATCCCCAAAATATACTCCTCCCCGCTCGACTCGGTCAATAAACTATTGTCCAAACTTAAAGACAACGCACGGTCGGTTTTCAATTCGGCTAAAAACTTAAAGGAGTTCTTCAATTCCATATCGACGCGAATTAAGGGATTGAATTGCTCCACCAAATTGATGTTCCCATAGAGTTTTTCGGGGACAAAATTTCCTCCGCTATCTTTTAAGTTGGGAGAAGAAGGATCAAAATCCAAATTGGTTTGGAATTGATTGATGGTATAGCTGGCGCGATACCCGTGGGTCAAAGAGAATCGATTGAACAATTTCTTCATCGACTTCATGTTCATCAAGCCGGTGTACTTTAAATTCCAATTGGGTA
>WTJP01000119.1:19779-28311 GCA_011526275.1 Candidatus Arcticimaribacter sp.
CTCGAGCGTTTAAAGGCGGTTTTAATCAACAAGGTCGAGATCCCAAAGTTTCCAAAAACATTGGTGTTGAGGGGCACATATTCTTGGTTCACCACATTGAAATTCTCGGTGATGCTCTCCGAGAAATTCCGTTCGGCATTGAGGTCGATGATGAGCCCTTTCCCGAAGTCGAGCTGCCCCGTTAAATTGAGTTGGCTGTTGTGTACTTGGGTAAAAGGCTGATTGAAATTGGGGAAGTCGGTCAGCCAACCTTGTTTGGCGGCTTCATAACGCACATCGGCTTGGCTTCCAAAAGTAAAGGCCGCCGTGGGCTGCAACGTACCTACCAAGCCCACCTTGGGGAGGTAACCGGGTAAAACTTGTCCGTTGTTTTCGGTGTAGGAGAATTGCAAACGTTTTAAGGTATTTAAAACATCGACCACCTTGGTTAAGGCTTTGCGTTTCTTCTTTGGCTTCTTGGTTTTGGTGGTGTCTTGTGGCTGCGGACGTTGTGGAAGTCGCTGCACCCCTTTTTGTTTTCTTTGAAGCCCTAAAATTTGATACAAGCGACTGGTCGAAATCGAACCGTTTAAGGCTTTTGAATTCACGTTTTGAACGGTATTGATAATCCCTAGCACATCGCCTGCGTCGTTCTCCACTTCGGCCAAAACATCAGATCCACGTTGCCAACTAAAATCTCCCGTATAGGTGAAGTTCGCATCGATAAAACTTAAGTAAGGCAAATAATTGAACGGCAACTTATAGGTCAAATTCAAGGATTGGAAATGGCGGTTGGGATCGCCAAAATCCCATAAACCGTCCCAAATGCCACGGGCTTTATCCACGCGTTGCCCACCGTCGGGGGTATCTTCAAAATAATTCTTGACAATGTTGTTGCTCGATGCAGTGAAATTTAAACGCAAGGAACGCGTGAGGTTGTGGTTCAAGGAATAGGTCCAGTCGAACAAGAAATTGCGTTGCTGCAAGTCGGGTAAACTCAACTGACTCGCCGCATCTACTCCCTCTAAATACACCTCGCGAAAACGCTGACTGTTGAACAGTCGGTTGATGTTGGTACTCACCGAGATATTGGCCGGTACTGGGTTGAAATTGATTTCTTTCAACCAACGGAGGTATTGCTTCTTGCCAAACAACTTCACCTTTTTAAAGGGGTTGATGTCGAGTGGCTTAAAGGTGTGACCGTAATTGGCGCCCAAGCGCATCGTTTGATTCGATTGGTTTTCAATCTCATAATCGCGGTGACTCAACTCGTTGAAGGCATAGGAGAAATCAAAATTCTCGATGTTGTAGAAGCGCGCTTTTTCCGGACTTCCATTTTTCCGCACCCCAATAAGGCTAATGTTTTTTCGTTTGGTGTAATCTACCGCCTGACGTTTAATGGCTTTTCGTTCTTGGGCGTTATTGGCACTGGCCAAGCGATCTTCTAAACGCAAGTCTTGATAGAAGGGGTCATATTCTGGAGTGATTTGCGTCTCCCCTACGCTATAGCTGATGGGAAGATTAACGCCCCATTTTTGTGGGAATAGCTGCCCTGCATTGACCGTTGAAACGACATCATACTGCATCATTTCCTCTCGGCTGCGTTGATTGGGAGATTGGTCAATACTTCCAAAACCTACCGTCGAGAAACGACCGCTAGCACTCAGGTTGGCAAAGTCGGCGACATTGGCTTCTAAGGCACCAATAGCTGCCCAACCGCCTTGGCTGTCGATTCCTGCAATGCGCAATTCGTTGAACCACACTTCCCCACACAACACATCGCCCACTTGGGTAGATGGGTTTTTCACCCCTATCATCATGGTCTTGATTGCGCCTAGGGATGGATTTCCTTTGATGGATAATTTATAGCGCTTCTCGCCCGGTAAACTGCTGATGGGTGTAAATTCGTCGATGGGATTCAACTCCTCATCGAAGTAACGCGCCGTTCTAAAATTAGGATTGCTCAAATAGGCCGACTTAATTTTCGACAACAATTCCACGGGAACATCAATGGAATTCGAATCGGGGAGCCACACCTGCTCGGCGCTCAAACGATTCGAGGAATTTTCAATATAAGCTGTTGGCTTTAAGGGGACTTCAATTTGGTAGTAGTTGTCTTGATAATCGGTTCCCAAACGAATAAAGGCCACTAAGCGGCGGTCAAAATCTTCGTTCGCCCCTTCTCCAGGAAGTGGGTTTTGCCCTTGAATGGACTCGGCATGCAAATACATTTTCAACTTCTTGTACTGGCGTAAATCCACATCGACCCCTTTAAAAATTCCACGGGAATCCATGGGTTGAAGGTCACAAACTCGGAAAGAGAGCGACTGCTCATTTTGACGTACAATGGTGTTGTTGTTGTTGATTTGCTCGCGTTGAATCTCGGGAGGTAAAACATAATTAACCGGAATACGGTTTTCGTTTTCTAGAATGTTGACGGTAGAAATATCAACGGTAGTATTTCGGTTGACCACCACCTCTTCATTGAGGGAACGGTTGTAGCGACGCCAGTCTCCACGAACTAAATCTAGGGTTCCAAAGCGCATTACTACGGGTTGTTCAAAACCACTCAACACCATACGCATAAAGCGCACCGAACGCAGATCTTGTATCCCGTTAATGGTGTTAAAGTAGGGGGCAAAGTTGGTTCCTTGGTAGTAGTTCTTGTCGATAGGGACCTTGAACTGAATCCAGCGGGTAACCAACGTTTGTCCGTTGGGCAATTCTACATTTACATTTTCCCGCACATCGGTTACAAAGGGATGGCCACCCACACGCATGTTTTTCTCAATCGGGATTTTGTATTCAAAGTAGCTGTCGATGGTGTTCATCGTTTGGTCGCGGTTCACATCTTCCGCATCGGGTTCAGCCGAACTTCCACGATCGGTGTCTGAAAACGCAATGGGTGAGTTTCCATCGGTACCGTTGTAATTGCGGTAACGGTCAATGATCCCACCTTCTGCTTGTAAAAAATATTCGTAATTATCTCCAGCGGGGTCATTGGCTGGCCCGTTGGGATATACCAAACGCTCTTCTTCATCGCTTAAACCGTCGAGCCCCACGTCTTGCAACAGTCGATCTTCCTCCACGGTGTTGAAGGCGTAAAGCAAGGATTGTGAAGAGGGTGTTCGTCCCCAATTGGTCGTTTGCACTGCAGTGGGTTCGGTTCCAGGCAAGCCGTTTTCGTATTGCTTGCGTCCGTCTTTAAGAATGTCTTCCGAGATGTTCCCCAAATGCACCACCAACTCCCCAAGGGCATCGTCGTTGGATTGGATTTCGTTGAAGGTATCCAGCAACCAAAACTCGATAAACTCCACATTCGACTGCTCGAAGTTGGTCGCATTGATCGCTCGCATAATTCCTCCCCAATTCTGTGCCGTTTGCTGGGCAAAAGCACTGTTATCTTGGTTGTTGTAAGGCCCTTTTTCATCGGGGAAATAGGCCAAATCTAAGGTGGGCTGTATCGTGGTTTGACCTTGAACCAAATCCTGCTCGGGGAAAATTTCATTGATGAAAATTCGGCGGGTGGTATTCAACGAAATATCGCTGTTGTTGATATTGTCAGGACGCAATTGAGTAGAATAGAACACGGGGTCTACGGTATACCAAGCGAGTTTAGCACGGTGGTAACCTGCACTTAAATCATCGGGGCCAGCGTTGGAACCGCTAAAGCCCTCAAAAGGAACAGATGCTAAACGCCATGCAAAAGCGCCTTTTACGTCTATATTGGTTTGGGCGCCTTCAAAATCGTCTAAATACACATTGGTTTCTCCTTCCAAAAGGGTGTTCCGCGGGTCGCCAGCAATCAAGGAAGCGATTTCTCCACGGAAAGAAATACGCGAAGGTGCGGTGGTTTCTATGGTCGGGATTTTGTTGATCAAACGCGTAAGGAAAGGTACATCGGTAGAGAAATTGGTATTGAAACCCAGCATGGTGTTGTTTACAGGCTCGGTTCCATAATTCGCTTTTTGGGTTAGTGGGTTTTCACTTAAATTGATCAAAGTTCCTCCAATAGCAACTTTTTCATTGAACTGGTGGGTGAGGTCAAAACCTGAAAAACGTTTGTTTTGCTGCCCGAAGAAGGTGTTGTTTTCAACCGAAATTTGGATGGGCACATTGGAAGCCTCCAATGCAGGATCTAAAATCTTCACCCGCCCAATTTGGTAGTTCACGGTGTAATCTACCCCTTCGCGCAACACACGTCCGCCCGCAGTAACCTGTACCGAACCACGCGGAACGTTAAACGCACCAATGGGAATTCCATCGCCACCAGCCGACTTGTAGCGTCCCTTCAGTTCATATTTATTTTTCTCGGTGTCTTCCAAAGCCGCAGCCTGGGTCAAGGCATACATATCGCGGAAGACATACTTGGCTTGGTTGGCGTTGTAGGTCGATTCATCAGCATAGTTTTCCATGCTGTTTTTGGCATCACTCAACAATTCAAAAAGGCTTTCTCCAAAAGGCTCCACGGTGGGGAAAATGATCCGCCCGTATTGTTGATCTACTGTAATCCCCGGAATAAAATCGAAGAAACCATCACCTTCTGGCTCGGGATCGTTGTACACATTCAAGCGATCAAGGCGTAAGGAACGCAGCAAAACACTGTTGGTTAATTCTTCCGGCCAAATGCTTTCGTCCACTGCAGTGAGGTAGTTGAGCGGAGAAGGATCGGAATAGGTAATGTTTAAACGAAAATCTTCTTGTTCCAGTTGGAAAGCCCCGGTGTTGTAGATGTTTTTCATCATCAAATCCCAAACGGGCTGACGTACATCGGTTAAACTACTTTTCAAGAGTTTCACCACCAGGTTATTGGTTTCTACTTGAGCAAAACCACCCACATTGTTCGGGTCGCTTGGATCGTTGGTCATCCCTAGGGAAGTTCCCGCTATTCCCCCGTTGGCAAATTCTCCCACTTGATAAACTTGTCCTTGGTAGGTGAATTGAAAGGCCACCCCTAAAATCTCATCGTTGCTCAAACGTTGGTTGAGCGAGATGTACCCCAATTGTGGATGCAGGGTGTATTCGGTTGGTTCTAATTTGCGAGCACTTTCTAAAAAGGCGTAATCAAAACCTTCTTGCACTTGTCCGTTCAAAGCACCAAAAGACTGGGCCAAGGTCCCCACATCGCGAATTCCATCGGTGATGAACGATCCGGCATTGATTTGTTCAGGGTTGAGTTTATTGGCTTCGTTGGCAGGAACAGCAGCGGGCAGCGGCGCATTGAAGAAGTTGGGGTTTGCAGCCCCTAAACGGGTACGTTCAGGATTCGATTCCCCTAAATCTTGCAAGGCAACAATGTTGCGAATGTTGTTGGTTTGCGATTGACGGTTGGTGATCCACACCTCTACTCGCGTGATTTGTATAGGCGAATTAATGAAGGGATAGGTGCGTAAAAAACGGTCGTAATTATCGCGGAAATAATGGGCGAGAAAAAAGTGACGGTCGGCTTCATAGTCCAAGGCAAAAATGGAAAACTCTTGCAGGGTTCCACCGCCTTGCGCAATAACCGACTGGGTTTGGGAGCGTTGCTCTGCAAAGACCCCTGTAATGTTGGTACGGCCAAATTTAAGTTGTGCTTTTACCCCCATCAAACTTTGCGCCCCGGCAATGAGGGTGCTGTTCAAGGGCATGTTGATGTTCCCTATGTCGATGTTTTGTAGGATCGCATCTTCGGTCGCCTCTCTGTTTAAGAAATCGTTGATCTTGTTTTGATAGTTCCCCACATTGCCTTGTAAATTATCGGCCTTGTCTTTTAGGGTTTGCAATTTGTTCTTGACATTGTCGATTTTTCCTCGCACCTCATCATAACGCCCTTTAAGGGCTTGGCCTTTGGCCGCCACGTCTTGCACACGCTCGGAAAGGGACTCGGGCAAGTAATTCGACATTTCGTTTAGCTTGGGTGGATTGAATTGCAGTTTCACCAAGTTTTGGAAGTCGAAGGTGGACTCGGTATCATAGTTGGCGGTGATTTGCAATCGCTCTCCAATGTCTCCAATCAAACTCAAACTGATGCGTTGATCGAAATCAAAACCAAAGTTGCGTCGGTTGCGGGGCGAGAAGGAAGGATTGTCGGTGCGTTGATAGCGCAAGCCCAAGTCTATTCCAATTGACCCTTGGGGGCGAACGTCAATTTGGTTGCTTCCAAAAATGGAGGAAAAGAATTTTGAGTTGACATACAATTCGGGGAGAAGGTCTTTTTGCGCGGCATTGTCTTCCTCTTTGTTTTCCCCAATCAAGGTGATTTTTTGCTGAAAATAAGATTTCATTTGCGCCTTTAAGACTCGGCTTTCAAATGCTTTTGGGGTGAGCACTAAGGGGGTTCCTATGGGGTAATCGGAGATGGAAGCGCTAAAGATGTAGCGGTCTTGCTCGGGGTCATAGGTGTAGAGCGATGTGATGTCTTCGGTGGTGGGCAGCGAAATTTTTCCCAAGTCATAGCTAGCTTCACTCGGGTCTTGGCCGTAACTTTTCCAAACGCCTGCCGTGCTAAAAAGGACAAGCAATAAACAAAAGCGCAGGTAGGTAAAAAACGCTTTATTTAGGTCAACCAAAGATGCTTTTACAATTTATTCAAAGCTTGTTTGATGAGCTCTTCAACCGAGCTATCGGGTGCACTTTGAAGGAGGTTATCAATCACTTTCTCGGCTTGCCTTCTAGGGTAACCAAGAACTTCTAATGCTGATAACGTTTCTTCTTTGATTGTATTGCTTTTAAAGGCAGGAATTTCGTCCATTCCTGCAACTGTTTGAATTTTGTCTTTTAGCTCGATCAACACCCGCTGTGCGGTCTTTAAACCAATTCCTTTTACCGCTTTTATCGCCGCTAAATTTTCTTGGACAATGGCCTGTTGAATTTCTACCGGGGTCATGGAAGAAAGCATGGTTCGGGCAATGCTCGCCCCTATGCCTGAAATGGAGATCAACAAACGGAAAATGCTGCGCTCCACCGGTTGATAAAATCCGTAGAGGGTGTGGGCATCTTCCCGTATTTGCAAATGGGTGTACAGGCGAATGTTTTCCTCGCTCCCCAATTGACTGTAAGTGTTCAGCGAAATATGTACTTCATAGCCCACGCCTTGGCAGTCGATTACGACATGGGTGGGGTGCTTTTCTATTAAACGGCCTTGGAGGAGGGTAATCATTTGCTTTGTTTTTGCTGGGCATCGACCACGGCTACAGCCGTCATGTTCACCATTTCATCGACACTGGCCCCCAATTGCAGGATGTGTGCTGCCTTGTTTAAGCCCAATAAAATGGGGCCTACCGACTGGGTGCCCTTTTGTTCTTTGAGTAATTTATAGGTAATATTCGCCGACTCTAAGTTGGGGAAAATCAAAGTATTGACATTCTTTTTTACCAAGCTAGAAAAAGGGAATTTCTCTTCTAACATTTCCTTATTCAAAGCAAAGTCGGACTGTAAAGGCCCATCGACTTCTAGGTCGGGATAGTAGCGGTGCAAATAGTCCACTGCTTCGCTCACTTTTCGCACGCTAGGGTGTTTGGATGCCCCAAAATTGGAAAAAGAAAGCATGGCCGTAACAGGTTTAAAACCGAATAGTTCAGCCACCTTGGCGTTCATAAAAGCAATTTTTGCCAGTTCTTTTGCAGTGGGATCAATGTTGATGGAGGTATCGGACAAAAACAAAGGACCATTGTCGGTCAACATCAGGTTGGTTGCCGCAATACGGGTCGCGCCTTTGGCTTTCCCGATAATACTCATCACAGGTTTCACTACCGAGGCGTAGTTTCTTGAATAACCTGATAGTAAGGCATCTGCATCGCCTGTTTTTACCATCATGGAGGCAAAATAGTTGCGCTCGCGCATCACGGATTTCGCTTCGTAAAGGGTTACCCCTTTGCGTTTTTGTTCTTCCCAATACAGCTCGGCATAGTGATTTTTCTTGTCTCGCTCTTCCATGCTTTTGGGATCGAGAATTTCAACGGTAGCCGGGTCAAAGTCGATGGACTCCATCAAGTCATAAATGACCTCTTTTCGTCCTAGGAGAATGGGTTCAGCGATACCCTCTTCTTTGACAATTTGGGCGGCTTTTAATACATCGAGCTGGTCGGCTTCAGCAAAGACCACCCTTTTGGGGTCTTGCTTAGCACGGTGATGCAGGACACGCAAGGTCTTTTCTTCGCTTCCAGTGCGGGAAGCCAGTTCCTCGCGGTAACGGTCCCAATCTTCGATTGGCTCACGGGCAATCCCCGATTCCATAGCGGCTTTGGCTACGGCCATGGGCACCTCAACAATGAGACGCGGGTCGAAGGGTTTAGGAATGATATAATCGCGACCAAAGCTTAAACGGGTTTCGTTATAGGCCAAATTGACCTGCTCTGGGACGGGTTTTTTGGTGAGTTCTGCCAAGGCTTCCACGGCAGCCATTTTCATGGCTTCGTTGATACCGGTTGCCCGTACATCGAGTGCTCCTCTAAAAATAAAGGGGAAGCCCAGTACATTGTTCACTTGGTTGGGATGGTCTGATCGACCGGTGGCCATTAAAATATCGTCGCGGGTAGCACAAGCCAAGTCGTAAGCGATTTCTGGATCGGG
>WTJP01000174.1:0-19802 GCA_011526275.1 Candidatus Arcticimaribacter sp.
CTTAGTCGATAAAGGAGTTTACCAACAGCAGGAACCGAAATATTATTGGTACCGCGTGATTTCTGAAAATCGTGTTTTTGAGGGTTTTATATGCGGAGTGCGCTTAGAAAGCAAACGTAAAGTCATCACCACACATGAAGACGTGATGCCCGAGCGTGTACAGCTTTTTTCCGATTATTTATCGACGGTTAATCGGCAAGCCGAGCCACTATTACTCATGCATGAAGACTCCTTTTTTACTTTAAGAATTAGGGAAAATATCCGTAGAAATACTCCTGACTTTGAGTTTAGGGAAGAAAACGAAATCCATCAACTGTGGGTACTTTCAATATCGCGTTTCTACAGATTGAGAAAATTCTCTAGAGAGTGTGGTGAATTTCATTTGGCCGATGGACACCATCGTTTGGCCAGTACCCAAAAATGGGCAGAACAACATCAAAAAAGAGGGGTGGCTCTTGCCTTTGTCATGGCCAGTGATCAATTGCACAATGGAGTGTTTTTTTGGGCGACAAAAACAAAACTCTTTCCTGAATCACTAAAAAGTAGATTAATCAAATACGACCGCTCCCTACCCCTTTATATAAAAATTAAAAAAAAGCTTTTTTCGATCTCCACTCCACCTGGTGAGCATCCACTCATCTTCCTCTACCACCAAATTTTAATCCCAAATAATATCGAAATTAGCTATTTCCCAGAGGGAACCTTGTCGGTAAAATTACTAAAGCAATTCAGTGGTGTTTTTGGATACAACACTTTGCCTATGGAAGAAATTATCTCCTTGGCCAAGAAAGGACTCCATCTGCCGCCTAAAAGCACCTATCTCCACCCCAAGCTCCCAACAGGCTTGTTCATCGCCCCGCTTTCAACGGATTAAAGATATGTGGAAAAGCCCCTGTTTTAGTAACGACTGCCTTATCTTTGTAGGATGAGTATTGCAGAAAATCTTAAGCAATTAAAGCAAGATTTACCGGAAGAAGTTACCCTAGTTGCCGTTTCTAAAACGAAACCACAGGAGGATTTGATGGAAGCCTATACGGCTGGTCAACGCGTTTTTGGAGAAAACAAAATCCAAGAGATGACAGCCAAGTATGAAGCCCTACCCAAGGACATTGCTTGGCATATGATTGGTCATGTACAAAGCAATAAAGTGAAATACATGGCACCTTATGTGGCTTTAATTCACGGAGTGGATCGCGAAAAACTACTCAAAGAAATCAATAAACAAGCGGCCAAGCACGAACGGGTAATCGACTGTTTATTGCAAATTCATATTGCTCAAGAAAGCACGAAGTTTGGTTTAGACGAAGAGGAACTCTTTACTTTACTGCAAAACGATCCTGCCACGACCTACCCAAATGTGCGTTTAGTGGGCCTAATGGGAATGGCCACATTTACCGAAGATCAAGAACAAATCAAACGTGAGTTTGCCACCCTCAAATCGCTTTATGAGCGAGCACAACAACACATTTCTACCTTTGAAACCTTGTCTATGGGCATGAGCGGTGATTACCCCTTAGCCATAGCTGAAGGCAGTACCATGATTCGGGTAGGAAGCAAAATATTTGGAGCGAGAAATTACTGAGATGTACGCGATAGTCGATGTAGAAACCACGGGAGGGAAATTCAATGAAGAAGGGATTACAGAAATCGCCATCTACCGTTTCGACGGCAATAAAATTATAGATCAATTCTCCAGTCTGGTCAATCCGCAACGGGAAATTCAACCCTTTGTACAACGACTCACCGGCATAAACAGTAAAATGTTGGTCAATGCTCCCAAGTTTTTTGAAGTCGCCAAGCGCATCGTTGAAATCACGGAAGACGCCGTCTTGGTAGCCCACAACGCTGAATTTGATTACCGTATTATTCGCACCGAATTTAAACGATTGGGCTTTGATTTTGAACGACAGTCCTTGTGTACGGTCGATCTAGCCCAAAAGCTCCTCCCCGATTTACCCTCTTATAAGTTGGGAAAATTAGTACGTTCCTTGGGTATCCCCATCTCAGACGTGCACCGCGCACACGGAGACGCACAAGCCACGGTGGAGCTCTTTAAGGTTTTGTTGGAAAAAGACAGCCAAAAAGAAATCATCTCGGCGCACGTTAAAATCCTCAACAAAAAACAGGTTCCCAGTAAATACCTCAATATCATCGATGAATTACCCACCGAAACAGGGGTGTATTACATCTACAACGAAGCGGGGAGCATCATCTACATCGGCAAGAGTAAAAATATCAAAAAACGGGTCTTGAGTCATTTGACCTCCAAAGCCCGGAAAGCAGAGAAAATTCAAAAGGCAATACACCGCGTTACCTATGAATTGTGCGGGAATGAATGTTTGGCGCTGCTCAAAGAGCAACACGAAATTAAAAAGAACCAGCCTCGACTAAATCACGCTTTAAAATACCGCCACTTTCCCATGGGAATTCGTCGTGACGAATCGTCCCCCTACCAACGTTTGTTAATCGAACAAGTTCGACAGGATGCGGACTATTTGGACGTCTTTAAAAACAAGAAAGAAGCAGAAGGACGGTTGCGCTTTTGGATCGAAGAATTCTCCCTCTGCGCACAACACACTTCATTTGCACGTGCACAAGGGGCTTGTTTCCGCAAAGGAATCGACAAATGCGAGGGAGCTTGTGTGGGAGAAGAACGCTGCGATGACTACAACACCAAAGTTCAGGCTGTAGCCGACAGTCTGCTCTACCCCTACGAAGACTTCCTTATCATTGACAAAGGGAAAAGTGTGGGTGAAAAGAGTTTTATCTACATCAAAGATGGGGTTTTTCAAGGCTATGGTTATTTTCAATTGAACCACCAAATCAAGAGTTTAGACAAAATTGAAGCGCGATTAATCCGCATTGAAAACAATCGAGATACCCAAGCGGTGATTCGCAGCTTCTTGCGCAGGGAACGTTACCAAAAACTGATTAACTTAGCAGAAGTACTGGTTCCATGAAAAAAGCCTCATTAAAGCACCGCTTGCACGAAATCATCTATGAAGCCGACACCCCAGCAGGGAAGGTCTTCGATATTGGGCTATTAACACTTATCGTTTTCAGTGTGATCTTGGTGATTTTGGAAAGCGTCTCCTCCATTCGCTTGGCTTATGCTACCCTACTGAACCAACTTGAGTGGGTGATCACGGTGGTGTTTAGCTTGGAATACATTGCTCGAATTCTCGTGGTAAAAAAACCATGGAAATACATCACAAGTTTCTTTGGCTTAATCGATTTGCTTTCGCTCTTACCAAAATACATCTCCTTTTTCTTTATGGGCTCTGGCTCATTGGTCGCCCTACGGGCGTTGCGACTGTTACGCGTTTTCCGCATCTTAAAACTCTCGCGCTATATTGGAGAATCGAACTTTTTAATGACCGCCCTTTGGGCCAGTCGGGTAAAGATTGGCGTATTCGTATTCACTGTCATCATCTTGTGTATCATTTTTGGTACGGTGATGTATTTGGTGGAAGGCGAAGCCAACGGATTTACTAGTATTCCACGTGGTATTTATTGGTGTATCGTAACCTTAACTACCGTTGGCTATGGCGACATTGCCCCTATGACTTCTTTAGGGCGCTTTATCGCTTCCATCATCATGATTATGGGGTATGGCATCATTGCCGTTCCCACAGGTATAGTCACCTCAGAAATGACACAACAACACAAAAACCCCGACACCAATACCCAAGCTTGCCCCAGTTGTATGCACGAAACACATCTGGACGACGCTGTATACTGTCATAATTGCGGAAACCAACTCAATGAAACAACCTAAACTTTTGTATATCGCTGGGCCTACAGCCAGCGGTAAAACCAGCCTAGCCATTGCGCTAGCCAAACATTTTAAAACAGAAATTATCTCCTGCGACTCGCGGCAGTTCTACCGTGAAATGAACATCGGTACAGCCGTACCAACAGCAGAAGAATTAAAGCAAGTGCCCCACCATTTTGTGCAGCATTTAAGCATACACGACCCTTATTCGGTGGGCGATTATACCCGAGACGCCTTAGCCTTGTTGCCCCAGCTTTTTCAAGAGCATGAGGTGGTAATTATGGTAGGTGGCTCTGGCATGTATGCCGATGCGGTGATGTATGGACTAGACGAATTCCCAGAAGTAGATCCGGCTATTCGCCCACAACTCACTGCGATTTATCAGCAGGAAGGGATTGAAGTCCTTCAAGATCTATTGCGGGAGCACGATATACGGCATTACCATATAGTGGATAAGCAAAACCCACACCGCTTGATTCGGGCCTTAGAAATTTCCTTAAGCGCTGGGAAACCCTACTCCTCCTTTTTAGGTAAAAAACAAATCCCTGATTTTTTTACCGCAAAAACGGTGGTCATCGATTGGGAACGAGAACAGCTCTATGAACGCATCAACCAACGGGTCGATCTTATGGTTGAAGCAGGATTAGAGGAAGAAGCCCGTGGCTTGCTCGAACATCAACAGTTAAACGCATTACAAACCGTGGGTTATCGGGAGTGGTTCAGTCATTTTAATGGACAATGGGACCGAGAAAAAGCCATCGAGGAGATCAAAAAGAACAGCCGCCGTTACGCCAAGCGACAAACTACCTGGTTTCGTCGGTCTACAGAAGCTTTGCGCATAGCTGGCGGAGAGGAACTAACCAAAAGTGTAGAAAAAATAGCAGGATGGATCTAAGCCTTTACAGCATGGCTGCCCTCTACTTCATTGCAGGGATAACGCATTTTACCCATACCCGCTTTTTTGTGTATGCTGTTCCAAAGGTCTTGGTCTATCGCCGTTTTATCGCCTTGTTCTCCGGTGTGTTGGAAATCGCAATTGCCTTTGGCCTACTCTACCCCCCAAGCCGTTCAATTACTGCGCTTTTTCTCATGGTATTTTTGGTCGCCATCTACCCTGCTAATATTGTGCAAATCAACTATTACAGTCAAAAGTACAAGCTCCCGCGTTGGATCTTGTGGGCCATTCGACTGCCCATGCAAGTTGGATTGATCTATTGGGCTTATCTGTATGTCTAAGGCTTTTTTGTACTTTAGAAAAAACTTTAAATACGCTTTCTAATGGCTGTACAAAACCCTCCCGGCATTGAAAAAATGGTGAATTATCCACAGTTTCCAACGGTGGAAGAAGAACGCCTCTACCGCAAAAAAATGCTGGCAGCCGCCTACCGAATTTTCGGGAAATTGGGCTTTTCTGAGGGGGTTGCAGGACATATTACCTGCCGCGACCCTGAGTATCCCGACTGTTTTTGGGTAAACCCCTTCGGTTTATCGTTTAAACGCCTAAAGATGTCGGACTTAGTGTTGGTCAACGAAGCAGGTGAAATTGTCGCAGGAAAAGCAGCGCCACTGAACAAAGCGGCTTTCGCCATCCACTCGGCCATTCACCAAGCTAGACCCGATGTGGTTGCAGCAGCACACTCCCACACCATCTATGGAAAAACTTGGTCGGCCATGGGACGTTTACTCGACCCACTTACCCAAGACGCTTGTATTTTTTATGAAGATCACGGACTTTTTAACGACTATACCGGTGTAGTAGGTGAATTGAGCGAAGGCGATCGAATCGCTGCTGCCTTAGAAGATAAAAAAGCCGTGATACTCCAAAACCACGGGCTTTTAACCGTGGGCCACAGCATCGAAGAATGTGTGTTTTGGTTTACTACCATGGAACGCAGCTGTCAGTCTCAATTACTGGCCGAAAGCACAGGTAAGGAATTGATCAATATTGACCCGAAAATAGCACGCATGACCCGCGACTTTGAAGTGGGCTTCCCTTTAGCGGGGTATTTTAGTGCTCAACCCCTATTTCAAGATATATTTGCTGAACAGCCCGATTTAATCGATATCGCAGAACCAGAAGAGAAACTGCTGCTTTAAACTGAAAAAACGAAACCAATAGCACCCTAAATTGGCAAGATAATTGCACCTAACCTACCATCATGACGACCTTAACTTTACTGGGGATTACTTTATTTCTATTTGTGCTGCGTATCGCCATGGAATACTTTAAGTAACCCACTGCCCTACCTACAACAAATGCGCCAGGTGCTTTTTAAAATAAGCAATCGAAGTGGCGGCACTCTCCATGGAATTGACCGCAAAGTTACCTCCTTGTTCGATGTAGTAGTACACTAAACCAGATGCTTCGGGATCGGGGAGCATGGTGACATAATCGATGGAACCATTGCCCAATTCGGTGTAGTCGCGGCTGCGTTTGTCCATATCTTTGATGTGCCACATGACTACACGCCCGGGTTGCTGCGCTACTATAGCCTTGGGGGTAGTCCCCGAGTGAACCGCCCAATACATGTCCAATTGTAATTTTACCCAATCGGGATTGGTGTTTTCAAGGATGATGTCAAAACCAGTTGTTCCGTCCCAGTCTTCAAATTCATAGCCGTGGTTGTGGTAGGCAAAACCTAAACCAGCTTCGGTTATCTGTTTCCCAATGCGGTCTAAAAGGATCGCCAAACGGCGGAAGTCTTTGGCATTGCGGTAGTCGAGATGAATCCACGGCCAAGTAATGTAGGGAGATTCTAGGGTTTTGGCTGCTTTGATGCATTGGTCTACAAACCAACGCAGTTCCTCCTCCATAGCGTTAAAATAGTCTGAAAAGCCATAATGTCCACTGGTGGTAGTTAATCCCAGTTCATCTAATACTGCTTTGAATTCGGGAAGACTGTAGCCGTAAATACTTTCCGTTTTGGGGTCAAAACCATAAATTTCAAAGTCTTGATACCCCATGGCTTTTAGTTTCTTTAAAGTGCCCAAAGGATCTTCAGCCATGGCATCGCGTACGCTAAACAGCTGCAAACCCAGCTTGTATTTGGGGGATGAACCAAAGGCTAAATGCGGTAAACCTAGGGCTAGACCAGCACCCAAAGCGGTGCTTTGCTGAAGGAAATGACGTCTTTTCATATTCCCGAAAATAGTATTTTTTTATCTTTACTATTAACCGCCATCAAATCTTTAACCGTAAATGAAAAACCTATGTTCCTGTCCCACTCAGCTTTCAAACCACTACCGACTACTCCTTTAAAGCAATTTTGCTTGTTTTGCTTACTGCCTTTTGTTTGTGTTGGTCAAACACTAGCAGGATTTATAAATGATGAAACGCTTAAACGAGTAGTGGTGAGAAGCATCGAAATCATTGGAGAAGCAAGTAAAAAAATTCCCTCTTCCTTCAAGCAGCATCATTCTTCTATCGAATGGAGAAATATGGCTGGGATGCGTGACCGACTCATTCATAATTACATGGGAGTCGATTTTACCATTGATTGGGATGTACTCAAAACAAGAATCCCAATTCTTCACCTACAAATTGAAACACTATTAGGTGAAATTGACTAAAAATACAGTGCTAGGAAATTAGTTTGACCTTTCCCTATACATTAAAACGGAAATGCATCACATCACCATCTTGAACGGTGTATTCCTTTCCTTCGATACGCATTTTCCCGGCTTCTTTGACCTTGTTTTCGGTACCGTAGTTTTTGTAATCTTCAAAGGAGATGACTTCAGCGCGAATAAAGCCTTTTTCAAAGTCGGTGTGAATAACCCCCGCTGCTTGTGGTGCAGTTGCGCCAACAGGAAAGGTCCAAGCGCGGACTTCCTTTTCACCAGCCGTGAAATAGGTTTGCTGTTTCAGCAAGGCATAGGCCTTTTGTATAAGTTTAGCAGAACCGGGAGCACTTAAACCCAAGTCCTCTAAAAAGATTTGTCTTTCTTCAAAGGTTTCCAATTCGTTGATGTCGGCCTCGATAGATACGGCCAATGTCAATACCTCGGCATTTTCACTATCGGCTATAGCTTGTACCTTCTCTACCAAATCATTTCCCGTAGCGGCATCGCCTTCAGCAACATTACAAACGTATAACACGGGTTTGTCGGTGAGTAATTGCAGTCCATGCACTACTTCTTCCCGCTCTTTTTCGGAAAACTCGATTTGACGCACATTTTTGGCTTGTTCCAAGCCTTCTTTAATTTGGTTGAGTACCGCCTGTAGTTTTTGGGCGTCTTTGTCTCCTGTGCGAGCAGCGCGATTGACTTTCTCCAAACGTTTTTCTACCGTCTCGAGGTCTTTGAGCTGCAATTCAATATCGATGATTTCTTTATCGCGAATGGGATCAACACTGCCTTCAACATGGACAATATTGTCGTTTTCAAAACAACGCAACACGTGAATAATCGCATCGGTCTCCCTAATATTCGCCAAGAATTGATTCCCCAAACCTTCTCCTTTACTCGCTCCTTTAACCAAACCAGCGATATCGACTATCTCTACAGTTGCAGGGATGGTTTTTTCTGGGTTGACCAATTCGGCCAAAGTGGTGAGTCGTTCGTCGGGAACATTGACTACACCCACATTGGGTTCAATGGTACAAAAAGGAAAGTTGGCACTTTGCGCTTTTGCATTGGAGAGGCAATTAAAAAGGGTAGATTTCCCCACATTGGGTAATCCTACAATTCCTGCTTTCATAAAAAATAGGGTGTTATTCTGGGTGCATAAAACGTTGCTTCCCTAGGAGTACTTCTTCCGTCTCCACATTGTCCTCATCGGGAACACAGCAATCAACAGGACAAACCGCAGCACATTGTGGCTCATCGTGAAAGCCTTTACACTCGGTACATTTGTCGGGAACAATATAATAGAATTCGTCTGAAACGGGTTCTTGGGTTTCATCAGCATCAACTGATTTTCCATTGGGGAGTACTAAGGAGCCAGTCAAAGACGTTCCATCGCTGTAGCGCCAATCGTCGGCACCTTCATAAATTGCTGTATTAGGACATTCGGGTTCGCAAGCACCGCAGTTAATACATTCGTCTGTTATAATGATCGCCATAGCAATTTCTTTATTTACATTTGTGGTGCAAAAATACTGCATTCATTACGCTTAGACAAATCTATGGAGGTTCTAAAATCACCCTTGGACGGTTTTATTCAATTGGGAGAATATTTACGCGCAATACGTCAAGAGGAAGAGCGTTACGCTCCGCTTTTTGACTGTTTACAAAAAGCGGAGCAGGTCAATGGCTGGTTCAATCAAAAAAACTGTTTACTTGCCTTAAAAGCTTGGGGAGAAACACTTCAGGCAGACAATTTAGCACAGTGGATTGCAGCATATCAACTTCCAAACGAAGACCCCAAAACCATTGGCTTAATTTTAGCGGGAAATATCCCCCTTGTGGGCTTTCACGATGTATTGAGTGTCTTAATCTCTGGGCACCAAGCCAATATCAAACTTTCTAGCTCCGATCCTTTTTTGATTCCTTTTCTCTATGAGCGTTTACAGGAATTTTCTCCTTTGTTCAAAGACCGTCTGCATTTCACCAAAGATCGTTTAGAAAAATTTGACGCGGTTATAGCTACGGGAAGCAACAATGCCGCACGGTATTTTGATTACTATTTTTCCAAAGTACCCCATCTCATCCGTAAAAATCGGAACGGTGTAGCGGTGCTTTCTGGCAATGAAGGTGAGCAAGAATTGGCTGGTCTTGCCCAAGACATTACGCAATATTTTGGTTTGGGCTGTAGAAGCATTGCAAAGCTTTACCTTCCTAAAGGCTATGATCTAAACTTAATTTTCGGTGCGCTTTACCCCCATGCCAACCTCATGGATTCAGCCAAATACGCCAACAATTACGATTACAACAAGGCGGTATTCTTGATGAGTGAATTCGAACTATTGGACAATGGTTTTATGCTCTTACGCGAACACGACAGCTTTGGTTCCCCTGTAGCCTGCTTGCACTATACCTTTTACGACCAGCTGGAAGAGCTCGAACAAGAATTGGAACAAGAAAAAGAACAAATACAGTGTATTTCCAGTTCCCTACCCCTTAAAAACGCTGTTCCACTAGGAAAAGCACAACAGCCTGCACTATGGGATTATGCCGATGGTGTGGACACGCTTGCCTTTTTAAGTCAATTGTGAGCAAATTGTTAAAAAACCCATCGAAAAAATAGCAGATATTCAACGTCTGTTTTATGGGATATGATGATATTTGTGCTTTAATTCTCAGGCATGAAAAAACACAACTTTAGCGCAGGTCCATCTATCCTTCCTGCTGCTGTAATGGCAAAGGCCGCAGCGGCGGTTCAAGAACTCGATGGAATTGGATTATCACTCATAGAAATCTCCCACCGAAGTAAAGAATTCATCGCCATTATGGACAAAGCACAAGCGTTGGCTTTAGAATTGACTGGCCTTGAAGGAAAAGGCTACCAAGCTTTGTTTTTACAAGGAGGAGCTAGCACACAGTTTTTAATGGCTGCAGCCAACCTGATGAAATCCAAAGCAGGATACATCAATACCGGTGCATGGTCAGACAAAGCGATTAAAGAAGCGAAACGCTATGGGGAAGTAATCGAAATTGCCTCCTCTAAAGACAGCAACTTTAACTATATCCCTAAAGGTGCTGCTATTCCTTCTGGTTTGGATTATCTCCACATTACTACTAACAACACTATTTTTGGAACTCAGTTTCACGCCCTACCCGAAACTGATGCTCCTTTAATTGCCGATATGAGCTCGGACATTTTTTCTCGAACTTTTGATTATTCTGCTTTCGACTTGTTCTATGCCGGAGCACAGAAAAATATGGGTCCAGCAGGAACTACATTGGTCATCGTAAAAGAAAGCCTATTGGCTGAAATGAACGAAAATGTTCCTTCCATGCTCTCTTATGCTGTCCATGCCGATAAAGGAAGTATGTTCAATACCCCGCCGGTATTTGCGGTTTACACCTCTATGCTCACCCTAGAGTGGCTGAAAGAACAAGGCGGAGTAAGTGCAATTGAAAAACACAACGAGGCCAAAGCTAAATTGGTTTACGACGAAATTGATCGCAACAGTGCGTTCGAAGGTTTTGCCGCCAAAGAAGACCGCAGTTTTATGAATGCTACGTTTAACCTAGCTGCGGGAGTTGACGGTTCTAAATTTGATGAAATGTGGAACGCAGCTAACATCAGCGGACTCAAAGGTCACCGCTCTGTTGGTGGTTACCGCGCCTCGATCTACAATGCCCTATCACTCGAAAGCGCCCAGCAATTGGTGGACGTAATGCAACAATTTGAAAAAACGCTATAGAAAATGAATATACTTGCTAACGACGGCATCTCTCAAAGTGGAATAGACGCTTTAGAAGCCAACGGATTTAATGTGATCACCACCAATGTGGCTCAGGAACAACTCATCAACTACATCAATGAGAACGATATCGTCGCGCTTTTGGTGCGAAGTGCAACTACTGCACGAAAAGAATTGATCGATGCATGCCCAGGCTTAAAAATTATTGGTCGTGGCGGAGTTGGTATGGACAATATCGATGTGGATTACGCTCGTGAAAAAGGTTTACACGTTATCAATACTCCAGCAGCTTCCTCAGCTTCTGTAGCCGAGTTGGTTTTTGCACACCTCTATGGAGGGGTTCGCTTTCTTCACGATAGCAACCGCAACATGCCCTTAGAAGGGGAAAGCAATTTTAAAGGCTTAAAAAAGGCCTACGCTAAAGGAGTAGAATTACGTGGTAAAACCCTTGGTGTAATTGGCTTTGGTCGCATTGGACAAGAAGCAGCTAAAATTGGATTAGGTGTGGGAATGAATGTAATCGCTGCCGATAAATTCATGGATAAAGCTACTGTTAATGTTGCCCTATTTAACGGTCAAAGTATCGACGTAGAAATTAAAAGCCAGTCAGTAGAAAGTGTTTTAGCAGAAGCCGATTTTATTACACTTCACGTTCCTGCACAAAAAGAATATGTCATTGGTGAAAAAGAATTTGCTCAAATGAAAGACGGAGCAGCCATTATCAATGCAGCACGTGGTGGGGTGATCGACGAAGTTGCCTTACTCAAAGCACTCGATAGTGGAAAATTAGCCTTTGCTGGTTTAGACACTTTTGAAGATGAACCCAAACCCGCCATTCAAGTATTGATGCATCCAAAAGTTTCCCTTACTCCGCACATTGGTGCAGCTACAGGAGAAGCACAAGATCGCATTGGAGTTGAATTGGCCGATCAAATTAGTGCTCTACTTGCCTAATGGGGTATTTCGACCGTTTAAAAGTTAAATGGGGGATTAGCTCCAACCGTCAACTGTGGATTATATTTATCGTCTTTGGCTTAACAGGCTCCAGTTCGGTTAAAGTAGCTCGTCCCTTTCTAGATTATATCGGACTAACACCAACGGCATTTGCCGATTTTCCCCTGGGAGGAATGCTTTACTGGATATTGCGCATACTCGCCATATTCCCCATCTACCAAGTACTGTTGTTGTGCTTTGGTGCACTCTTCTTTCAATTCAACTTCTTTTGGGAATTTGAAAAGAAAATACTCCGTAGAATGGGGTTTAAACGATTTTTTCCGGAGCCTTAGTTTAAGTTGGCTGTAATCAGTTTAAGGAACTCATTACGCGTATCGGTTTCTCTAAACGAACCTCTAAAACCAGAAGTGGTAGTCGTTGAATTCTGTTTTTGAACCCCGCGCATCATCATACACATGTGAGAAGCTTCAATAACCACAGCTACTCCTTGGGGTTGAAGCGTATCGTTAATACAATCTAAGATTTGTTCAGTTAAACGCTCTTGCACTTGTAAACGACGTGCAAATACGTCCACAACACGAGGAATTTTACTCAAACCAACGATATGTCCATTGGGAATATAGGCAATGTGGGCTTTTCCAAAGAAAGGAAGCATATGGTGCTCACACAAGGAGTATAACTCGATGTCTTTAACGATAACCATTTCGCTGTAATCCTCTTTAAACATCGCGCTTTGCAGAATTTGCTGAGGATCAATCTCATAACCTTCAGTCAAAAATTTCATGGCTTTAGACGCGCGCTCTGGCGTTTTTACAAGGCCTTCACGACTGGTGTCTTCCCCCAAAAGGTTAATGACCTCTGCGTAGTGTTCTTTGATTTCTTCTGTAATGGGGAGGGTTCCTAAGTTGAAATTTTCGTTCATGCTGTTTCGTTGAGTAAATGTTTAAAATAGTGTTGGAGTTTGGCCACTTTAGGGCTAATGACATAGCTGCAATACATTTGATCGCTATGCTGATTGTAATAGTTTTGATGTTCTTCCTCTGCAGTGTAAAAGGGCATTTCGGGTAGCAGTTCTGTAACAATAGGATCGTCGAAGGTCGTTGAAGCTAATTCCTCCATAACGGATTGCGCCATCAACTGTTGCTCTTCATCCACATAAAAAATAGCCGATCGATACTGTGTCCCCACATCATTCCCCTGCCTGTTTAAGGTCGTTGGGTCGTGGGTGGAAAAGAAGACATACAATAAGTTCTTATAGGTAATCACCGAGGGGTCATAGGTCAGGCGAATGCCCTCGGCATGTCCTGTTCTCCCTGTACATACTTCTCGGTAGGCTGGGTTCTTAATCTCCCCACCCATATAACCCGAGACGATGTTCGACACCCCGCGAAGGCGTTGGAAGACTGCTTCGGTACACCAAAAGCAGCCCCCGGCGAAATAGGCAATTTTTTCTTTCTTCATTTTGTCTAACAAATATATGTATTTAATTAAACAATTAACAGTTTTGTAGAAGAAAGCTTGGAAGAAAGGGCAGATTAGACCGAAAATCTTCAACGAAAAAAGTGAGAAAAAGAAAATAGGAATGCCTTAAATTGCAGTAAATTGCAGCATGCCCGAGGAAATTATTCAAGCGAAAAACATATCGAAATCTTTTGGTGAACTCCAAGTACTTAAGGGAGTAAATGTGGCTATCCGTAAGGCTGAAGTTGTCGCCATTACGGGACCATCAGGGGCGGGAAAAACCACCCTACTCCAACTTTTGGGAAGTTTATCGTCTCCCGATACTTCGGAGAACGCCTCATTAGTAATTCAGGGCACTGATATCCTCCAATTGAATGCAAAAGCTTTAGCGGCTTTCCGCAACCAAAATTTGGGGTTTGTCTTTCAATTCCACGAGCTATTGGATGAATTCACAGCCCTGGAGAACGTCATGATGCCGGGCTTAATCCAAGGAAAAAAACAAAGTGAGTTAAAAGAAAAAGCCCAAAAATTACTGCAACGCTTGGGGGTTGATCACCGTTTGGACCACAAACCCAACAGCCTCTCTGGAGGAGAACAACAACGGGTTGCTGTAGCCCGTGCGTTGATGAATGACCCCGCTATCATCTTTGCAGATGAACCCAGTGGGAATTTAGATTCTCAAAACGCAGCTGCTTTGCATGAATTGTTTTTTGAATTGCGCGACGAACTACAACAAACCTTTGTTATTGTAACACACAACAAGAGCCTAGCTGCTATGGCCGACCGCACCATTCAACTGGTAGATGGGAAAATTACCCCATGAAAAAAGCAGAGATTAAAGCCTTTTTAGACGAGAAAGCCGCGCAATATGAATCCCTGGATTTCATCTCGGCCGACCCCATTCAAATTCCGCATTCCTTTACCAAAAAAGAGGACATTGAAATTAGCGGATTCCTTGCAGCAACAATCGCTTGGGGAAACCGAAAAAGCATCATCACCAATGCCCAAAAGATGATGGGACTTATGGACAACGCTCCGCATGACTTTGTCCTTCATCATCAAGAAAAAGACCTAAAGCGATTCGAAGGTTTTGTCCACCGCACTTTTAACGCCGAAGACATGAGCTATTTTGTGCGTGCCTTAAAACATATCTATACCCAACACCACGGCTTGGAAGCTGTCTTTGCACATGCCACCCAAAAAACCGATTTACAAACCGCTATCCATCACTTTAAACAGCTTTTCTTTTCCCTCTCCCACCCGAACCGAACCCAAAAACACGTTTCAGATCCGTTAAAAGGGTCAGCGGCGAAACGCCTTAACATGTACTTGCGATGGATGGTGCGTTCCGATAAAAAAGGAGTAGATTTTGGTTTGTGGAAATCCATATCACCCGCTCAGCTCTCTTGCCCCTTAGACGTACACTCAGGAAATGTCGCACGTAAACTAAAGCTGTTAAAACGCAAACAAAACGACGCAAAGGCCTTAGCTGAATTGGACCATAATCTGCGAAAAATGGACGCGCAAGACCCTGTAAAATACGATTTTGCGCTTTTTGGTTTAGGGGTTTTTGAAAAATTTTAAGCCAAGAAAAAAAAGCACGCTAAGTTTTTGTAATTTTGAACTCCGAAAGGAAAGCGAAAGCATTACATGAAAATTCTTCTTAAAAATGTTACCATCATCGACCCCAAAGGCGCTTTCCATTTACAAGAAGTCGATGTTTTAGTTCAAGACGGCCGTATTGCCGAGATAGGTAAAAAGCTTGCAGTAACCGCAGATCACATTATCCAGAAAAACAACCTCCACCTATCAGTAGGCTGGTTCGATTCTAGTGTTTGTTTTGGAGAACCCGGTTATGAAGAGCGCGAAACCTTGGAGAACGGACTAAAAACAGCGGGGAAAAGCGGGTTTACCGACATCGCGCTCGCCCCAGAAACTTCCCCTACAGTTGACCATCAAGCGGCTGTAGTACAACTCAAAAACCACGGTTATTCCTTCCCTACACGCATTCACCCTGTGGCGGCCTTTACCAAAGGGCAAGCGGGACAATCCATGACCGAATTATACGATTTACAAAACAAAGGAGCGATTGCTTTCGGGGATTTTCTCCGTCCAATAGAAAACCCTGAATTACTCAAAATCGGTTTACAATATGCCCAAGGCTTTAACGGACTTATTTTGAGTACTCCCTTTGAATCGCGCATTGGAGGACACGGAGTTGCGCATGAGGGAACGGTGAGTACGCAGTTGGGACTGGCTGGGATTCCATCTTTAAGCGAAAGTGTTCACCTGCAACGCGATATTCATTTGTTGCGCTACACCGGAGGGAAATTACATATCCCCTGTATCTCCTCTGCAGCAAGTGTAGCCCTTATTCGAGCAGCAAAAAAAGAAGGACTTAATATTAGCTGTAGCGTCCCCTTAGCCAATTTGTGCTACACCGAGGAGGCTTTGTTTGGATTTGACACCAACACCAAGCTATTCCCTCCTTTACGCACCAAAAGCGATCAGGAAGCACTCAAAGAAGGTTTGTTGGATGGGACCATCGATTTGGTAACGTCTCACCACCAACCCCTCAACATAGAATTAAAACACCTAGAATTTGAACACGCTGCCTTTGGCACCATTGGTCTAGAAGCGGTTTTCAGTGTACTGAACACCCTTTTCCCGCTGGAAAAAGTGATCCAATTACTCAGTCAAGGACGTTCAGTCTTTGGACTAGATACCCCCAAAATTGCCGTGGGAGAAGAAGCTTGCTTTAGTCTCTTCACCCCTGATGGTTCGGGTAGTTTTGAATCTTCTGATCTCCTTTCTAGCAATAAGAACTGTGTCTTTTTAGGACATGCTACCCAAGGAAAAGTGTACGGCAGTCTTTTGGGTGAAGAATTTATTTTAAAATGAGCACTACCCTACTCGATTACCGCATCCGTCAACCCTTAAAGCCTACGGCCAATCCACAAGTACTGTTTCTTTTGCACGGCTATGGCAGCCATGAGGAAGATCTGTTTTCTTTTGCCAACTATTTGCCGGAAGACTATCTCATTATCTCCCTTCGTGCGCCTTTAGACTTGAGTTTTGGTGGCTATGCTTGGTATTCGATTCACTTCAATGAAAACCAAGACAAATGGAGCGACGATGAGGAGGCCAAAGCGGCACAAGGCATCATTTTAGCCAATATTGAGCACCATCTCGAGCAGTTTTCGCTAACCCATAAAAAGGTTTCGCTGCTGGGCTTTAGTCAGGGAGCGATATTGAGTTGGGCGGTAGGTTTGAGCCAACCCGAGAAAATTGACAAAATCATCGCACTGAGCGGATATGTGAATGAAGATATCTTTACTTATGCAGCCGATGGCCTTGAACAATTGCGATGTTTTAGTAGCCATGGAACAGAAGACCCAACGCTACCGGTGAGCTGGGCGAGAAAAGGCATCGATATACTCAAAGCTAAAGAACTAAAACTTGAGTACAGAGAATACCCTGCAGGGCACGGCATCAATCCTGAAAACTTTTCTGATTTGATTGCTTGGTTAAAGGCGAACCCTTAGTCGGTGAGGTAAAGAATTTGATCGAGTACGACTAAACGCACTTCCTCCCCCTCCAATTCATAGCGCAACCAAAGCTCTCCCCAATCGGTTCCGTCCGAGAAATCGGCAATGACCCATTTGTGGTTCAGCACTTTCACTTTATTGATGAGGAATTTTTGTCCGTTACCGGAATAAGGCACCAATGGATTGTCACCTTTGACCGCATTGCTTTCGTAGATTTTATCCTCCACCCTTTGTATAATTTCTTCTGCTGTATAGGCAGGGAAATAAGCTTGGGCTTCAGCATTTTGGTCTAAAGAAAAGTGCACATCGTCTTCATAGGCCGATTTTGCTTCTTCCAAGGCCGACTTTAACGTACTAATTCGCTCGTTCTTTTCGGTGAGCAGTTCGGCTTGATAATTCACCACTTTAGCGCTGTTGACCAATTGGAATACTAAAATAACAGCGGTAAATACAAATAAGTAAAGTAAGAGTTTTGATTTCATCAGTTCGAGCTAATTTGAAGGTTGTCATAGGCCAAAAACACTCCCTCAGGCAAGCTGGCTTGAACTTCATCATGAAAACCTAGGAGGTGGCTAATATGGGTTAAATAGGCCCTTTTGGGTTGCAATTCCTCAATCAAGGCCAATGCTTCGTCTAAATTTAAATGCGACGGATGGGGGTCAATACGCAAGGCATTTAAAACCAAAACATCGAGTTTTTTGAGTTTCTCTTTTTCAATGGAAGTGATGGTTTTTACATCGGTTAAATACGCAAAATCATCAATGCGATAGCCGAATACAGGCATTTTGTAATGGGTCACTTCGATGGGAGTGACTTCTTTGTCTGCCAAGTGAAATGAGCTTGTGGCATCGATTTTATTCACTTGAACCGAGGGAGCGCCTGGGTATTTATTTTCGTCGTTAAAAATGTAGTCAAAACGCTGTTGTAAAGAAGCGTGAACGCGGTCGCTCATGTACATTTTAATCTTCCCTTGCCGAAAAAAGAAGGGGCGAATGTCGTCTAATCCAGCGGTGTGATCGGCATGTTCGTGGGTAAAGAGAATTCCACTTAAATCACGGGCATTGCACTGGAGCATTTGCTGTCTAAAATCTGGACCACAATCCACCACGTAGAAATGATCTTCCCATTCAATGGCAATAGAAACGCGCAATCGCTTGTCTTTTGGATTTTCACTTAAACACACGGGGTGCTTACTTCCAATGATGGGAATTCCCTGCGAAGTTCCCGTGCCCAAAAAAGTGATTTTTAACATGTTTTTCAAAGGTAATCTTTGTCGATTAATTCTACAATCTTTGTAGATTTGAATAAACCAACTATTCGACTATGTCAGCTCTTCTTCCTGGGGAAATTGAATTAGAAAACCGTCCCTCTATCGACGCAAAAGCACTTCGCATTAACCTGAACCGTTACATCTATGGAACCTTTGCCGAAATTGGCGCTGGCCAAGAGGTAGCGCGTCACTTTTTCCGTGCCGGAGGAGCTTCGGGAACCATTGCCAAAACCATTAGCGCTTACGATAAAAACTTTAGCGATAATATTTATGGCGAAGAAGACGACAAACGCTATGTATCTGAAGCGCGCTTAAACAAAATGCTCGATCATGAGATGCAATTGTTAGAAGATCGCATCTTAAGAGAAGACAACCCCAATAAAATGTTCTTCACCTATGCCAACACGGTTACGACCATCGATTTCGCCAAGAAATTCAAAGGCCATGGGTGGATGGGTATCCGTTTTCAATCGAGTCCCGACGAAGCTTATAGCGAAATCACATTGCATGTGCGTTTCCACCAAACCGAGGCGCGAATACAACAAGAAGCGCTGGGAATGATGGGCGTGAATTTAATCTATGGCGCATTCTACAAAAATGATGAGCCGCGAAAGTTACTCCGCTATCTGTATGATCATATTGACAATGACGCTATCGAAATCGACACCATTAACTTTAAAGGGCCATTATTTGAAAATGTGGACAATCGTTTGATGAGTTTACAGTTGGTGAAAAACGGTATGACCGACGCGGTAATGTTCAATCCGGAAGGAAATAACATACTCCCTGCCCGAGAGTTGTACAAAAAGAATATTTTGGCCTTGCGCGGGAGTTTCCGCCCTGTAACCAAAGTCAATATCGATATGTTTGAAAAAGCCTTGGAGGCATTCATCCAAGAGCCCGATGTGGAGGAAAATAAAACCGTGGTGATTTTTGAAATTACCCTTTCTAACCTACGCGCTGCAGGGGAAATCGATGAAAAAGACTTTATGGATCGCGCAAAACTCTTGTGCTCTTTAGGGCATATTGTGATGATTTCCAATTTTAAAGAATACTACAAACTGGTTGACTATTTCTCACAATACACCAAAAAACAACTGGGACTTAGTATGGGCGTCAATAACTTTGTCGAGATTTTCGACGAACATTATTACGAAGACCTCGGCGGAGGTATTTTGGAAGCCTTTGGGAAAATGTTCTACAACAATTTGAAGGTGTACCTCTACCCCATGAAAAACGAGAAAGGAAACATTGTTAACAGCACGAATTTAAAATTGCATCCGCGAATGAAGGATTTTTATAAGTTCTTCAAATACAACGGGAAGGTGATCGATATTTTTGATTTCGACGAGAGTTATCTCGATATCTTCTCCCGTAAAATTTTAAATCAAATCAAAGAAGGAGAATCCAACTGGGAGGAACATTTACCCGAAGGGATTGCCGGTCTCATCAAGAAACATAAAATGTTTGGGATTAAAGAATAA
>WTJP01000174.1:19902-23376 GCA_011526275.1 Candidatus Arcticimaribacter sp.
CGAAGGGATTGCCGGTCTCATCAAGAAACATAAAATGTTTGGGATTAAAGAATAATGCAAGACCGCTCTTTGAGCGGTTTTTTTATTCCTATTAGCTAGAAATGAACTACAGTTTTACCAACCTAATTTGGCAATACCACGGGAAAGGCGATTGGGTATTTGTCTCCCTACCTAAAGCGATGGCCGCCGAAATTCGATCGGCTAACCAAGCCTTTGAAGAAGGTTGGGGAAGGTTGAAGGTAACTGCCAAGATTGGTGAGCTGAAATGGAAAACGGCAATTTGGTATGATACTAAACTCGACACCTATCTCCTACCTTTAAAAACTGAAATCAGAAAGAAAGGGAAACTAGCGGTAGAAGATCGTGTAACAGTTCATCTATCGCTGTGATCTTTTGTACCTTGGTTTAATGCAAAAAGAAGTGCATTTTTTGAATGGCGATGCTTTAGCTGCGCAATTCCCCAAAGGGATTGGCGGAGAGAAACTCATTTGTCGGGAATGTCTGGTTGAAGGACCTGTAAATGAAAAAGAGTTGGCGGAATTCTTTTTGCAACGCTCGACCTACCTAGACAAGCACTATGGGGAAAGTAGTCTCGAAGTCTATCGCACCAAGGTGGTTGCTCAATTCCAGCAATTGCAAGCCGCTGCAGCAGCAGGCCACTCCATCAATCTTTGGTTTGAAGACGACTTGTTTTGTCAAATCAACCTTTGGTTTACATTATCCCTTCTCTATGAAATGGACGGAAAAAGCGAAATCTATTTGGTGCGACCACCTGGACACACGCCCTATGGCTTTGGCGGATTAAATACAGAAGAGTTGACAGTTTGCTACAAAGAGAGAATACCCATTAGCGAGCTTTCCCTGTGGAAAGCCCTATGGGAAGCCTATCGCTTAGCCGAACTGGAACAATTAACCGAAGTAGCAACAAGCCTCGAACAGCGCTACAGCTTTGTTTCTCGGGCTGTAGCAGCCCATCTAGCCCGTTTTCCGACTTCCACACAAGAAGGACGCCCCAAAGAGCGCCTTAAAGCCATCGTCAAGGAATTAGGTACCACCCAATTCGGACCTGTTTTTCAACTGTTCTGTCAAACAGAAGCCATTTATGGCTTTGGTGATGTATATGTTAAACGGCTATTTGATGAGGTAATCGCTTCGATGAATAAAGAGGAATAATTATTCCAAAATCTGCGCTGCGTGTGCCTTGGTTTTTACCTTTTCAATCACGCGTTCCACCACGCCATTTTCATCGATGAGAAAAGTCATACGGTGGATGCCGTCGTATTCTCTCCCCATAAACTTTTTGGGTCCCCACACACCAAAGGCTTCAATCACTTGCTTGTCTTCGTCGGCCAAGAGCGGAAAAGGAAAACTGTATTTTTCGGAGAAGTTGCGTTGCTTCTTTTGACTGTCGGCACTTACGCCCAACAAGGCATAGCCAGCATCTTGTAGTTCTTTGTAGTGATCGCGTAAGTCACAGGCCTCGGCAGTACAGCCTGGGGTATTGGCTTTCGGATAGAAAAAAACGACTAATTTCTGTCCTTTATACGCGCTTAGGCTTTGGGTATTTCCACGATCATCGATCACAGAAAATTCGGGGACTTGATCCCCCGCTTGCAATGTTTTCATAACTTATTTTTTTTCTAAATTACAAAACAAAGTGAAGAAGAAATGACCAAAGCAGAAAAAGTTCAGTTCACCATAGACACCTTGAATGAACTGTACCCAGAGATCCCCATTCCGTTGGACCATACCGACGCCTACACCCTTTTGATTGCTGTATTATTATCGGCACAAAGCACCGATGTACGGGTAAATCAAATCACTCCCCTGCTCTTTGAAAAAGCGCGGACTCCAGCAGCCATGGTGCAACTAACGGTGGAGGAAATTCGGGATATCATTCGTCCGGTGGGTTTATCGCCCATGAAATCGAAAGGAATCCACGGGCTCTCGCAAATCTTGTTGGACAAACACCAAGGCGAGGTACCCCAAACCTATGAAGAACTGGAAGCGCTCCCAGCTGTAGGCCATAAAACCGCTGCGGTGGTCATGGCACAAGCCTTTAATATTCCCACCTTTCCTGTCGATACCCACATCCACCGACTGATGTACCGCTGGGGGTTTAGCAACGGTAAAAACGTCGTGCAAACCGAGAAAGACGCCAAACGCTTGTTTCCCGAAGAATGTTGGAACGATTTGCACCTGCAAATCATATGGTATGGACGCGAGTATTGCCCGGCTAGAGGCTGGGACTTGGAACAGGACATTATCACAAAAAAAATAGGACGCAAAAGCGTCCTAAATGAATATTACAAAAAAAGGAAATAATCTAATTCTTCTGTTGTTGTTCGTCTTCTTTTGAAGTGACTTTTTTGTTTGAATTCAAGGCCTTAGAGAAGGCTAAAATACGTTTGATGGTCAAATCACTTGGCCCTTGGTCTTTTTTCGGTAAATTTTCGGTAGAGTAGCGTTCTTCCATACATTCGTTTTGTAGTATTAGAACGCCTACTTTTTGAAAAAAGTATATTATGCCGACAAAATAATTTGGTGTTCGTCGATCATTTTGCGCAAATTGATGATAGCGTAACGCATACGACCAAGTGCTGTATTGATACTCACCCCAGTAGACTCTGCGATTTCTTTAAAGCTCATGTCTTTATAAAGGCGCATGGTCAACACATCTTTTTGATCGTCGGGTAATTCTACGATCAATTTTTGTAGATCTTCCACCACTTGCTCATCGATCATGGAACGCTCGGCCGTTGGGCTTCCATCGCTAATCAATTGGAAAATATCGTATTCCTCATTATTGTCGAAGGTGGGAATACGGTTGTTTTTACGGAAAAAATCAATCACCAAGTTGTGTGCAATGCGCATCACCCAAGGTAAAAACTTCCCTTCTTCATTGTAAACACCGCGCTTTAAGGTCTTAATGACTTTAATAAAAGTCTCTTGGAAGATATCTTCTGCCGTATCGCGATCGAAAACCTTAGAATAAATGAAGTTGTAGATCTTCAATTTATGACGTAGTACGAGTACCTCAAGAGCGCGTTCATTGCCTTTGATGTAGTCAGATACTAAAACTGCGTCGTCTAATTGTTGAAGTTGCTTGTCCATATACATTTACTTTAAACCCCGGTGGGGAAGTGAAAACCGTTAAATCGTTTAAAGTAAAATTGTGTATAGGCGTGTGCTTTATTTACACAAATATAGAAAAATATATTAAAACTTAAAAAAATGGGAATTATTGCTTTGGTACAAACTTTTAATTTGCGCCTTGTTCTTGCGCGCGTTTTTAACGCGTGCTCACCTACTCACTTCCCTCTAGCGCGCGTTTTTTTAAGGCGTGCTCACTTCGTTTACACAAATAGATTCCACAAACGTTACTAGAAAAACAGCACCCCCGCTGTAAATAAATTCAAAGTGGCTTCAAATTTTCTCTGCCAAGATAGTTGTATATTTAACGCTTCTATTTTT
>WTJP01000174.1:23476-28026 GCA_011526275.1 Candidatus Arcticimaribacter sp.
TTGTATATTTAACGCTTCTATTTTTGCTATGAAAAAGGGAAAAGATTTATCGCCCAAGGACCATATTCTCATTCAAGGGGCCAAGCTACACAACCTCAAAGACATTGATGTCGCCATAAAGCGCAACTCCTTTACCGTGATTACAGGACTTTCGGGTTCTGGGAAGTCTTCCTTGGCTTTCGATACGCTCTATGCAGAAGGACAGCGGCGTTATGTGGAAAGTCTTTCTTCCTATGCCCGCCAATTTATGGGGCGTTTAAACAAGCCCAAAGTCGATCAAATCAAAGGGATTGCACCGGCCATAGCCGTAGAACAAAAGGTCATTGCCAGCAACCCACGTTCTACCGTGGGGACTAAGACAGAGATTTATGATTACCTCAAATTACTCTATGCGCGCATTGGCACTACCTACTCCCCTATTTCTGGGCGTGCAGTAAAAAAGGATAGAGTGAGCGATGTGGTCGATTTTTTGGTTTCCCAAGAGGAAGGCAGCAAATTTTTACTGCTCACCACTCCGCAACACCAAGATCGCAGTCCAAAGGAACGTATCGATATCCTCATTCAACAGGGCTATGCACGTATTTTCACCAAGGAAGGCATGCAACGCATCGATTCCCTTGGGGAGAACCTCCCAAAAGAGTTTGAACTGGTGGTCGATCGTGTTATTATTCGCAAAGACGACGAGGACTTTAACAACCGCCTGGCAGATGCCATCGATGTTGCCTTTTTTGAAGGGGGCGGCCGTTGTGAAGTTTTGGATTTAGACAACAATACCCGCACTGCTTTTTCTAATAAGTTTGAGGCAGACGGGATGCAGTTCCTCGAGCCCAATGTGCATTTGTTCAGTTTTAACAACCCCTATGGCGCCTGCCCAAAGTGCGAAGGCTATGGCGATATTCTGGGAATCGATCCTGAACTAGTTATTCCCAACACAGGGCTTTCGGTCTATGAAGAAGCTATTGCGCCCTGGCGTGGTTCAGCCTTTAAAAAATACTACAAGGACCTAATCAACAACGCCTATCACTTTGACTTCCCCTTGCACAAGCCCTATTTTGAATTGAGCGAGGAGCACAAGCAATTGCTGTGGAACGGGAATTCCTATTTCAAGGGGCTACACCATTTCTTTAAAAAACTAGAAGCCAAGAATTACAAAATTCAAAACCGCGTTTTACTCTCGCGTTATCGAGGAAAAACCAGTTGTACTGCCTGTAACGGCACCCGTTTACGTCCAGAATCGGCTTATGTAAAGATCAACGGGAAAAGTTTATCGGACTTGGTTCACCTGCCTTTGGATGAAGTCGCATCATTTTTTGCAGAAACCTCGTTCACCGAGCATGAAAAAGCCATTGCGAGTAGGTTGTTGATTGAGATCAACACCCGCCTTTCGTTTATTCAAGATGTAGGGCTGGGGTATTTAAGCCTCAACCGTAAGTCGAACACCCTCTCGGGAGGAGAATCGCAACGCATCAATTTGGCAACCTCTCTGGGTAGTAGCTTGGTGGGCTCGATGTACATCTTAGACGAACCCAGTATTGGCCTCCATTCCCGAGACAATGACCGCTTGATAAAAATCCTCCAGCAGCTCAATCGCTTGGGGAATACGGTAATTGTGGTAGAACACGATGAAGAAATCATGCGGGCGGCTGATGCGATTATCGACATCGGTCCCGAAGCGGGAAGCTTAGGAGGAGAAGTCGTAGCCCAAGGCGACTTCGAAACGGTCTTACAGCAAGACACCCTCACCGCGCGCTATTTAAACGGAACAGAAGAGATTGCTGTCCCCCAAGCGCGGAGAAGCAGCAGCCAGCAGCTCATTGTAAAAGGAGCACGAGAAAACAACTTAAAAAATATAGATGTAGCCATTCCTTTGAATACACTAACCGTAATCACTGGGGTTTCGGGAAGTGGAAAAAGTACTTTGGTGAAGAAAATCCTCTACCCTGCTTTGCAACGGGAACTCGATATTTTTGTCGAAAAGCCCGGGCAGTTTAGCGGACTAGAAGGCGACTACAGCAGCATTAAACGGGTGGAATATATCGACCAAAATCCCATTGGACGCTCCTCGCGCTCCAACCCAGTAACCTATATCAAAGCCTATGACGATATCCGCAGCTTATTTTCGCAGCAGTCGTTGAGCAAGGCCCGTGGATTCATGCCCAAGCACTTCTCCTTTAATGTAGATGGCGGACGTTGCGACGGTTGTAAAGGGGAAGGTACAGTGACCATTGAAATGCAATTCATGGCCGATGTGGTGTTGGAATGCGAACACTGTAAAGGAAAGCGTTTCAAAAAAGAAGTGCGGGAGATATTGTTTGAAGGGCAATCCATTGATCAAGTGCTCGACATGACGGTGGACGATGCTATCGCCTTTTTTGAAGCGCACAAGCAAGATAAACTAGCGAAAAAACTCGCGCCTTTGCAACAAGTTGGATTGGGCTATGTAACCCTTGGGCAGTCTTCTGCTACCCTCTCGGGTGGGGAAGCACAGCGCATTAAACTGGCTAGTTTTATTGGAAAAGGAGCGACCAAAGATAAAATCCTCTTTATTTTCGATGAACCCACTACTGGACTCCACTTCCACGACATTAAAAAACTCTTGACTTCCTTTGAAGCCCTATTGGATAAAGGCCACTCCCTTTTGGTGGTGGAACACAATATGGACTTAATCAAATGCGCCGATTATATCATTGACTTAGGCCCTGAAGGCGGAGTTAAAGGAGGAACCCTTGTGGGTGCAGGCACTCCTGAGGAATTGGTGAAGATCAAATCTTCCTATACTGGAGAGTATTTAAAAGGGAAATTATCCCCTAAAAAGAAAGCAAAATAATTTTTGGCACAGTATTTGATTGTATTATTGTGATTTGATTTCATAATTGAATTATTTTGGTTTCTATGATTTTGTTTGGTTAAGGTCTACTTCCCCTAAAGTAGACCTTAATTTTTTGGTAGCTATTGCTCACAAAATCATTCACAGCAGGAGATAGATTAAATTGAAGGCAGGCCGCCAAATACACCGCCGTAATCAAACTGCTTTTTACGACCAAATTGACAAAGGCAGGGAAAGGCAATGCCAGGGGTAAAAAAGCGAAATAGGTTCCTCCAATCAACAGAAGAAGGTAAAGCGTATTTTTACTCCAAGGGGTAATCCCATACCATTTGAACACTAAGCCCATTTTAATCACATTAAAACTGCTAATGACCAACAGGGTGGCTATAGCAGCACCGATAAAGCCCAATTGTTCGATAAAGTGCAGGTTGAGATAAACCACTGCTATGGCCGACCCCATGGATAGAAAGGGTACGGCATAATAGTAGCGTGAATTGGTGATGATATTATCGGTACAACCGGTTAGGGCAGTGAAGAGCTTGGTTACCGATATATAAAGCACCACCGGAATCGCCAGTGCGAATCCTGCTTTTCCGTTTAAGACATAGATAAAAGCATAGAGGTCTTGAATGTTGGCATTGATTAAGACAAAAAACAAGCCCGCCACCAACAATAGATTAGTGCTGCTTTTTTTCAATAGTCCATTGAGTTCTTCTGTTTTGTTTTTGTTGAGCGCTTCAGCAACCAAAGGACTGATGATTTGGGATAGGGCGCGTCGAGGAGCTTCAATAATAGCGGCTATAAAAATAGCCACGCGATAATAGGCTACATATTTGTCTTCCACCAATTTCCCCAACATACTAGCATCTATATCGATAATTACACTGGCGCCAAAGGCCGAAAGGAAAATCAAGCTGCTGTAGGTGAGTAATTGACGGGTATTTTCGGGCCATTCGAAATACAATTGAGGACGATAGAGCCACAAACTATAGCCCATGATGATGGCCAAACGCAGGTAATAACCCACCAAGAGGGCGTTGATAAAGCCCGAGAAATCTAACCATTGTAGGAAGTAGGCAATCAGCAAGACCGTAATCAAAAGGCGTTGATATACTTCTTTGAGGAAATTCCCCACCGTGGTCTGTTTTTGCACACGTGCCCAATTGTAGAAAATCTCAAAGTAGGCCGTGGAAATGGCTATGATGAAAATAAGGTAAATAAACTCCCCTATTTCCGGGTTTTTCGTAGAGAGATAAGCGGCAATTTCGGGGTAATAGCCAAAGAAGAGCACCGCCGAAGGAAGTATGATAAAGAGGGGGATAAAGAGGGAAAACAGCAGTAGTTTATCTTGCTCTTTCCTTGAGGAAGCCGCCGAAAAATACTTGATGACGGTGTGTTGCACACCATAGGAAAAAATAGGTTGCAATATATTGGACTGTGCAAGCAGGATCAAAACAATTCCATACAACTCCTCTCCCATGGCACGTGGATAGAACACGATGGTATTGAGCGCACCAATAGCAAAGGCGAGAATAACGCTGATGATGTTGTAAAACGATTGCTTGGCTACGATTCCCATAGGTTAAGCTTCTTCTTTAAATGGATAAACTTCCTTTACTGCAGCTGCAAGAAGCAACAATAAGAGCACGATTGCCCCAATTTGTACCGCACTTCCTTGTTGCACCACCTTTGGTTCAAAACGGAAAGTGATTTGGTGCTTCCC
>WTJP01000020.1:0-2069 GCA_011526275.1 Candidatus Arcticimaribacter sp.
AAGAAAAACATCGCGCACTTTCGAGGACCGCTTTTACCACAGAATTCCATCGACCGATTTTTAGGCTACCGTAAAGCCCTGGAACACTATGGTATAGAGTATAGAAAAGAATGGGTGTTTCGCTGTGACGATATCTCCAGTGATGAAGGCTATGCTTATGCCCAAACAGTGGTTGAAAACCACCCTGAAATCGATGCGGTTTTTGCCGTAGCCGACATGCCAGCTATTGGCGCTATTAAATATTTCAACGAACAAAAGATCGCCATCCCCGAACAAATCGCCGTTATAGGGTTCAGCAATTGGAAGATTGCCAGTCTAATTACTCCAAGTTTAAGTACTATTAATCAACCGGGGGAGCTTATGGGGCAAAAAGCTTTTGAGCTATTTTATTCCGAATTACAACAATTGAAAAAAG
Source organism: Candidatus Arcticimaribacter sp. (assembly GCA_011526275.1). Classification (GTDB taxonomy): domain Bacteria; phylum Bacteroidota; class Bacteroidia; order Flavobacteriales; family Flavobacteriaceae; genus Arcticimaribacter. The sequence goes on from WTJP01000020.1 coordinate 416, forward strand.
GAGATAAAGTGGACAGGCAAATCATCGAGTTGGACACTGATCTCATTGTGCGAAGTTCGACCTAACCCTCTTCTTTAAGGAAGCGAATGTTGCGGGTTAAGCCACTGTATTTGGTGCGCTTTACTGCCGATTTCTGGAAAACCCGTTTAAAGGTCTCCTCCGTTAGCTCTTCCCAGTCCTGTCTTTTGAGTTCCAACAGCTCGGCCTTTGGTGCGAAGGCGGTTTCGTTGTGGGGAGTGGAAAAACGGTTCCACGGGCAAACCGTTTGACACACATCGCAGCCAAACATCCAGCCGTCCATTTTGCCTTTAAAATGATCTGGGATGGCGTTTTTTAACTCAATGGTCGCATAGGATATACACTTGCTTCCGTCAATTTGGTAGGGAGCCGTTAGTGCTTGGGTGGGACAAGCGTCTATACAAGCGGTGCAAGAGCCACAATGATCGGCCACCGGTAAATCGTAAGCCAATTCTAGATCCAGTATCATTTCAGCAATAAAAAAGAACGAACCTACTTGTTTTGCGATAAGGTTGGTGTTTTTACCCACCCAACCTAGACCGGCTTTGGCCGCCCAGGCCTTGTCCATGACCGGTGCAGAATCGACAAATACGCGGCCGTCCACTTCACCAATACGATCGCGAATGCGTGCTAAAAGCAGATAGAGTTTGTCTTTAATGACCTTGTGATAGTCTTGCCCAAAGGCGTAGGTAGAAATCTTGGGTGCAGTTGGATCGCTTTGCTTTTCTGGGCTGTGATAATTCAACAAAAGGGAAACAACACTTTTGGCTCCTGGGACTAGTTTAGTGGGATCAAGACGCTTGTCAAAGTGATTTTCCATGTAGTGCATTTCGCCATGTCTTCCTTGGCGCAACCACTGTTCTAAGCGCGGTGCTTCTTCTTCTAGAAAACCTGCTTTCGCTATACCGCAAGAAAGGAATCCCAGGGCTTTCGCTTCTTCCTTAATGAAAGTGGAATAGGCTTCCTGCTGTTTCATTTTAATCCTGGCTTAAAATAAACCGCCTTGATTGCCTTTTATGCGACCCAAGTGTTTGTAGGCTAACTCAGTAACCTCTCTCCCACGGGGAGTACGTACAATAAAGCCTTGTTGGATGAGGAAAGGCTCATATACCTCTTCTATGGTCTCTCCATTTTCTGAGACGGCAGTAGCCAAGGTGGTAATCCCCACTGGACCCCCTTTAAATTTATCGATGAGGGTGGTGAGAATTTTGTTGTCCATCTCGTCTAGTCCATGAGCATCGACCTGTAGGGCATTTAAGCCAAACTTAGTAATATCTAAATCTATTCTCCCGTTGCCTTTTATTTGAGCAAAGTCGCGAATACGGCGAAGTAGTCCATTGGCAATACGTGGGGTTCCACGGCTTCTACCCGCAATTTCGATGGCAGCATCGTTATCGATTGGCACATTCAAAATCTCGGCACTGCGCTCAATAATGGTAGATAGTAACTCTGTAGAATAATATTGTAATCGACTACTTATCCCGAAACGGGCACGCATGGGAGCGGTGAGCAAGCCCGAACGCGTAGTAGCACCCACCAAAGTGAATGGATTTAAGGTGATTTGAACGGTACGTGCATTCGGCCCAGATTCGATCATGATATCGATTTTATAATCTTCCATGGCCGAGTATAAATA
>WTJP01000020.1:2169-7459 GCA_011526275.1 Candidatus Arcticimaribacter sp.
GCTACAAATACCTTAAGGTTCTCTAGAATCCCTTCTTGACCGGCAAAATCGTCGAAACTAAGCGGGCGTAGCGCGCGGTCGATGTCTTGCTCCTCAGGGGAAAAATGGTTGTTCGTGGGATCTAAATGTTCGTTCATCATTACAAATATAGACGATGCAAACAAAAAAGAGGCCCAAAGGCCTCTTCTCTTATAGTGTCTAATTGGAAATTAGTGCTGTAACTCTTCCTCGCCTTCTTTAAGGGGAACGATTTGAGATACCCAATCTTCTTCTTGCCCAGGCTTAGAGTAGTCATAAGCCCAACGGTGAACGTGTGGGATTTCTCCAGGCCAGTTCCCGTGCATATGTTCAACGGGGGTTGTCCATTCCAATGTATTGGATTTCCATGGGTTTTGCTCTGCTTTCTTTCCGTAGAAAATACTGTAGATAAAGTTGTAGAGGAAAACCAATTGCGCAGCACCTGCGGTGAAGGCAAAAAGTGAAATAACCACATTGATATCTGCAATATCATCGAAATAAGGGAAAGCGGTGTTGGTGTAGTAACGTCTTGGTAAACCAGCCATCCCAATAAAGTGCATGGGGAAGAATACCCCGTAGGCACAAACAGCCGTTACCCAGAAGTGTACATAACCCAAGTTCTTGTTCATCATACGACCAAACATTTTTGGGAACCAGTGATACACCCCAGCGAATAATCCATAAAGTGCCGAAATTCCCATTACCAAGTGGAAGTGAGCCACTACGAAATAGGTGTCGTGTACATTGATATCTAAGGTACTGTCTCCAAGGATAATTCCTGTTAAACCACCTGAGATAAAGGTAGAAACCAACCCAATAGAGAACAACATTGCAGGGTTAAACTGCAAGTTCCCTTTCCAAAGGGTGGTGATATAGTTGAATGCTTTTACCGCCGAAGGAATCGCTATCAATAAGGTTGTAAATGTAAATACAGATCCCAAGAAAGGATTCATTCCAGAGATAAACATATGGTGCCCCCATACGATAGTCGAAAGGAAGGCGATCGCTAAAATCGAAGCAACCATGGCGCGGTATCCAAAGATAGGCTTACGTGCATTTGTCGCGATGATTTCAGAAGTAATTCCAAGTGCTGGAAGTAAAACGATATATACTTCAGGGTGACCGAGGAACCAGAAAAGGTGCTCATACAATACTGGAGAACCTCCTTGATAGTGTAAAACCTCTCCTTGAATAAAGATATCGGAAAGGAAGAAAGAGGTACCAAAACTTCTGTCCATAATCAACAATAAAGCTGCTGATAATAGTACTGGGAAAGAAACCACCCCGATAATCGCGGTAACAAAGAATGCCCAAATGGTCAACGGTAAACGCGACATGGTCATTCCTTTGGTACGCAAGTTCAATACTGTTACGATATAGTTCAATGATCCTAATAGAGATGATGCGATGAAAATCGCCATGGAAACCAACCATAAGGTCATCCCCATTCCTGAACCGGGTTGTGCTTGTGGAAGTGCAGATAGTGGTGGGTAAATGGTCCACCCAGCTGCTGCTGGTCCTGCCTCTACAAATAGTGAAGCAACCATGATGGCTGAAGACAAGAAGAACAACCAAAAAGAAATCATGTTCAACAAACCAGAAGCCATATCGCGGGCTCCAATCTGTAATGGAATCAATAGGTTACTGAAGGTACCACTTAAACCTGCGGTCAATACGAAAAAGACCATGATGGTTCCGTGAATGGTAACTAAAGCTAAATATACATTAGGATCCATAACACCTTCAGGTGCCCATTTTCCTAAAAGAACTTCAAAAATGGCAAAAGACTGCTCGGGCCAAGCCAATTGAATTCTAAACAAAAGCGACATGGCAATTCCAATAATTCCCATGAATAAACCAGTAATTAAATACTGCTTCGCAATCATCTTGTGGTCTTGACTGAAGATGTACTTCGTCATGAACGTTTCTTTGTGATGATGCTCGTGCTCGTGATCTTCTACATGTGCGTGCGCTACTGCTGACATACTCTTTTTCTTTTTTTAATTACTGAATGACTTGTGCAAAGGTTTGCTGCTGTGTCATCCACTGTTCATACTCCTCCTCGGTCTCTACTACAATTTTCATTTGCATGTTGTAGTGAGACGCTCCACAAATTTTGTTACACAACAAAACATAATCAAAGATATAAGGTTCTAGGGCTTCTTCACCATTTGCAACCAATTCTTTGCTGTTTTCTTGACGAATTTTATTGATTTTTTTCACTTTGGCAATCATGTCTGGGTTCTGACGCATTTCTTCCGTAGTCGTAATCGGTGTAAATGCAAATTCAGTAATCATCCCAGGAACACAGTTCATTTGTGCTCTAAAGTGAGGCATGTAGGCCGAGTGTAATACGTCTTGAGAACGCATTTTGAAGATAACTTCTCTTCCTACCGGCAAGTGCAATTCTTGCACGACAACGTCATCTAATCCGTTGGGATCGGTAGCATCGATACCCACTAAGTTCTTTCCGTCAAAATCTTGTAAGAAACGAACATTGGCATCACCCAACACACCGTCTTGACCAGCGTAACGCGCTTTCCAGTTGAACTGTTGCGCGTAAAGCTCTACTACAAGGGCGTCTTCGTTTTCTTCTACCGACATGATGTTGGTCCAGGTGTATAATCCGTAAAGAATCAACCCCGCTAAGGTAATTACAGGGATGATGGTCCAAATCGCTTCTAAACGATCGTTATCGGCATAGAACAAGGCCTTTTTCCCTTTCTCTCCACGGTACTTATAAGCAAAGTAGTGAAGTAAGGCTTGGGTAATGGTTTGCACAAAGAAAATCAAAGCAAACGATATCCACATAAGGTTATCATAGTCGCTTCCGTGCTCTGATGCAGCTTCAGGTAGAAGAACATCTCCCCAAGCATAGAAAGAATAAAGGGTTAAAATATAAATGAAAGCCAAGAAGGCAAACATCAATTTTCCTTGGGTATTGTTGTCTTTGTCGTTGGCCACTTCAGTGGTGTTACGGTCGGTTTGAGACAATTCAAACATCTTGGAAATTTGCCAAATGGAAATTCCGATTAAAACAAGTACCGTAAGGGTTAATATAGTCGTCATCTATCTCTACTAATTATTTTAATAATGAAAACGTTCACTCTCTCCCATGTAAGGATCTCCTTTCGCCAATAGCGGCGCTTTCGTCAGGGCAGTAAATACGATAAAAATGAATAATCCAAGGAAGAATAAGAATCCTCCAACCTCAGGAATTCCAATAAACCATTGATCGCCCACAGCCGATGGCATAATCATGTTAAACACATCGAGGTAGTGACCCAAAATAATCACAATTCCTGCCATAACTACAAAGTAGTTGGTGCGTTTGTAATCGCTGTTCATTAAGATCAACAAGGGGAACAAGAAATTCATCGCAATCATCCCGAAGAAAGGAAGGTTGTAATCTTCAATTCGCGTGATGAAATAGGTTACCTCTTCTGGAATATTAGAATACCAAATCAACATGAATTGAGAGAACCATAAATAGGTCCAGAATACACTTACTCCAAACATGAATTTTCCTAGGTCGTGAATGTGTGAGTCATTCACAAATTCTAGATATCCTTTCGACTTTAGGTAAATGGAGATTAAAGCAATTGCTGTAATTCCAGAAACAAACATACTGGCGAAAACATACCATCCGAAGAGGGTACTGAACCAGTGGGGATCGATAGACATAATCCAGTCCCAAGACATGATTGATTCTGTTACGATAAAGAAGACCAAGAACCCAGCTGACCAACGGAAGTTTTTCACGTGGTTACTGTCGTCTCCAGCCTCGTCTTGTGCTAAAGAGTATTTTCTAGAAATAAAACGGTACAGTGTCCATCCAGCTAGGAAGAATACAGCTCTTCCAAGGAAGAACGGTACATTCAAGAAACCTACTTTACCTGCAATTAGTTTATCGTGTGCTACTACTTCTGGGTCCATCCAAATGAATAAATGGTTCAAGTGGAAGCCAGATAAAGCTAGTATTATAACTACAATGAGACCTCCAGGCAAAAGGTAGGCAGTAATCCCTTCCATTACTCTAAAGAGAACAGGAGACCAACCGGCTTGTGCAGCACGGTTAATGGCGTAAAAGGCCAATACTCCTAACGATATCATAAAGAAGAAAAAGGCGGCCACATAGAGTGCTGCCCAAGGTTTGTTTTGCAATTGGTGGAAAACATGCTCATCGTGAGAAGCGTCGTGTCCTTCTTCTGCATGGCCTGCGGCAGCATGCTCATCTCCGTGTGCAGCTTCGTCAGCATGAGCAGTCGTTGTTGCATGATCTTCTCCGTGACCTGCATCGTGATGAGAAGCAGCAACCATGGCCTTGGCTTCTTCAATTGTTTTTGGTGCACTAAGGAATCCATAGACCAAACCGGCCAATCCTATCACCATAAAGGCAAAGGCTAAATTTCTGAGTTTATTTGAAAACGTGTACATAAACCTTTTTAATTATTTAAGAAGTGAGCTTCTCAGTTCCATAACGTGCTGGGCAATTTGCCAGCGTTCTGTTGCGTTAACTTGACCTGCGTGTGATCCCATGGCGTTTTTACCGTACATCAACACGTGGTAAATACTTCCTTCCGTGATTTCACGGTCGGCATAACTTGGTACTCCCAAGAACTTTTCGCGGGTCATTAATATTCCTTGACCGTCTCCTTTTTTCCCGTGACAAACAGCACAGTAAAGTCCGTAAAGTTCTTTCCCTTCGGCTAAATTATCAGCGTTCTGCGCTAGAGGTGAAAGCAATTCCGCTTTGGCTGCTTCATATCCTTCGTTGGTGTCGGGATAATCGTAAGGTTGCCATCCGCGTGCAATAGAACCTTCGGCAGGCAGTTGCGCTTCAATTCCGTTAGCAAAGGCGTCAGAGTCGGCATAGGTTTCATAACCTACCGGCTCATACATATTAGGGAAGTATTGGTAGTTGGGCTTCGACGGATCTTGGCATCCACCAAGTCCTAGTGCCACAACGATACTGAATGATAAGCTAAGCAGTTGTTTCATTATTCTTCCGTGTTTTCTGGGATACTGACTTCTACAGCTCCTGTTTTTTTCAATAAGGCAGTTAATTCCTCTTCATTGTCGTGTAGCTCCACTTCCATTAAGAACATATCATCTGTTGTTAATGGGTTGGGGTTTTCTGCTTCTTTGAAGGGCCATAAACGACTGCGTAAGTAAAAGGTAATTACCATCAAGTGCGCAGCAAAAAATACGGTCATCTCAAACATAACAGGGACAAAAGCCGGCATGTTTTCAAGGAAGCTGAAGCTGGGTT
>WTJP01000051.1 GCA_011526275.1 Candidatus Arcticimaribacter sp.
GGAGTCTCCTTTTGGGTGAGGTCGTGCACCAAAGGCTGCTCCTCCTCCAAGGTGTGGATGATTTTCTTGGCCTCGGTATTCACGATTTCGTGTTGTTGTTCCGAATTAAATCCGGTAGCAATGATGGTCACCGATATACTTCTTCCCAAGGCAGGGTCTTCCCCTACCCCCATGATGATATTGGTATTGTTCCCGGCTTCGGTTTGAATGAAGTCGTTGATTTCGCCAATCTCGTCGATGGTAATTTCTTCTTCTCCTGAAACAATGAGTAAAAGAACATTTTTACAGCCCGTAATCTTATTGTCATTCAACAAGGGTGAATCCAAGGCTTTAACAATACTCTCCTGGGCGCGATTTTCTCCCTCGGCAGTAGCCGATCCCATAATGGCCGAGCCACTGTTGCTCAAAACCGTTTTGGCGTCTTTTAAGTCAATATTCTGGGTGTAGTGATGGGTAATTACCTCTGCAATCCCTCGGGCTGCTGTGGCTAAAACTTCATCGGCTTTCGAAAAACCTGCTTTAAACCCAAGGTTTCCATACACCTCGCGGAGTTTGTTGTTGTTGATTACAATGAGTGAATCTACACTTGACTTGAGTTCTTCGAGTCCACGTTGTGCTTGTTCTAAACGAATTTTTCCTTCAAACTGAAAAGGCATGGTGACAATTCCAACCGTGAGTATGTCCATCTCTTTCGCCATTTTAGCGATGATTGGAGCAGCTCCAGTTCCTGTTCCTCCGCCCATTCCAGCCGTAATGAATACCATCTTGGTTTGAGTGGAGAGCAGGGTAGTAATATCGTCTAAACTCTCTTGTGCAGCCTTTTTCCCAACATCTGGATTGGCTCCAGCACCTAAGCCTTCGGTCAATGAAGCTCCCAACTGAATTTTAATGGGAACTGCACTCTTTTCCAAGGCTTGAGCATCGGTGTTACAAATAACAAAGTCCACCCCCATAATGCCTTGCTGGAACATGTAATTAATAGCGTTTCCGCCCCCGCCACCTATACCGATGACTTTAATCACGTTGCTACGGTTTTTCGGTAAATCGAAATTAAAATTCCCAGCGATTGAATCCATGGTTTCAGACATTTGATTGGTTTTTAGGCTTTATCGAGAAATTCTTTAAACTTATCGGTCCACTGTTCAAAAATGGAATTCCGGCTTTTAGCCACTGTTGGTTGTGGCGCTTCTGTTGGCGTTGACTGCTCTTCGGCTTGAGGCTCTTCCACCACTTCTTCAATGACTTCTACAGGCATTTTATCTAAGGCCGCCATCAGTAATCCAACTGCGGTAGCAAAAGTAGGACTGGCCGTAGCTTCGTCAGAATCTCCTGCCAAATGCTCATTGGGATAGCCCACACGGGTATCCATTCCAGTGATGTATTCCACCAACTGCTTTAAGTGCTTGAGTTGGCTTCCCCCACCTGTAAGTACGATCCCCGCAATCAACTTTTTCTTTTGATCTTCGTGACCGTAGTTTTTAATTTCTAAATAACACTGCTCGATGATTTCGATCACACGTGCATTGATGATTTTAGAAAGTGTTTTTAATGATATTTCTTTAGGGTCACGTCCGCGTAAACCTGGAATAGAAACGATTTCGGTTTCTTTGTTTTCTCCTGGCCAAGCAGAGCCAAACTTTACTTTCAACAATTCGGCTTGTTTCTTGATGATGGAACAGCCTTCTTTGATGTCTTCGGTTATCACATTTCCGCCAAAAGGAATAACGGCAGTATGACGAATAATTCCATCCTTAAAAATAGCAAGGTCGGTAGTACCGCCCCCTATATCGATCAACGCGACACCGGCTTCTTTTTCTTCTTGGCTTAAAACAGCATCGGAAGAGGCAATGGGTTCTAGGGTAATTTTGCCCATCTCAAGACCAGCACTTTTAATGCAACGTCCAATGTTTCGAATGGAGGAAACTTGACCAACCACCACATGGAAGTTGGCTTCTAGACGTCCGCCATACATCCCAATGGGTTCTTTGATTTCTGCTTGTCCGTCCACCTTGTATTCTTGTGGAAGTACATGTATGATTTCCTCTCCTGGAAGCATGACCAATTTGTGAACTTGATTAATGAGGGTTTGAATATCCTCTTCATTGATCACTTCATCGGCATTTTCGCGGGTAATGTAGTCGCTGTGTTGCAAGCTGCGAATATGTTGCCCCGCTATTCCAACAACCACTTCGTTGATGGTCGTGCCTGATTTTGCCTCGGCTTCTAGGGTAGCTTGTTGAATGGATTGTATGGTTTGGGTAATGTTATTTACCACTCCACGATGCACGCCTAAGCTTTGAGATTTCCCTACCCCGAGGATCTCTACCTTATCGAATTCGTTTTTTTGGCCTACCATGGCAACGATTTTCGTCGTTCCAATGTCCAATCCAACGGCTATTTTATTGTTTTTCATATTCAACGTACTAACGAGCAACCACCTGCTTTGCGAAGCTTAGGTCGATCCAGTTATACTTTTCTTCCTTTTGGTTTTTTGCATAAGCACAGAAACGCTTTAGCTTTTCAACTTTAGCCGAAAAGCGATCGTTATTCCCCCAAAGCACTTGGAAGGGATAAGAGCGTAAGCCCAACACAAAACCATTGGCACTCCATTGCAAATCGACCAATTCTTCCCTTATGAAAGGATCTGTGGTCAATGATGAAAGCAAGTGTACCATTTGTTGTTTTTTATTTTTATCGAGTTCACCGTAATACAAAGGAACGCGTGCACTGTGTCGTGCGGAAAGCGGCATTTCAACGCCAAATTGATCGACATAAAAAGAACGCTCACCTTGCACTCTAACAACGGGGCGTCGTTCATCAATTTCAACGTATAATTTCCCTTGCGGAACGGTGTATAGTTCGGCAGTTTTTATCATCGGATGATCCAATAACTGCAGTTCTATCTCATTCAAAGCTACCATATCTTTCTGCTGAAAAAACAAACTGTCTTGGCTTTGTATCAACAATTTATTAACGATTTCAACACTTAAAAAACGAGCTCCTTCCCCCTTAAATTCAATTTCTATATCACTGATTTTATGCCGCTTAGATCGTATTTCAGCAAAAGAAAAGCAGCCTACCACTAGAAAGATTACTCCGATGAGATATCCGGTTTTAACTTCTTTCATTTTGCGCTAATTTTTGTTGTAAATCAGTTACTTCGAGGCCAATATCGCCGGCGCCAAGCAGTACTTTTACTCGGGCGTCACTTTCATTCAAAGCGAGAAAGATTTCTTCTTTTTTCAGGAGCGTTACTTCTTTTTTTGATCGCATCATTTCTGCTAGGGCTTCCGAAGTTACTCCCTCAATCGGCAATTCACGTGCTGGGTAAATTGGCAGTAAAAACACTTGGTCAAATTGCGCTAAAGCAGCGGCAAAATCAGCCATAAAATCTTGGGTTCGACTAAATAAATGCGGTTGAAAGACCACACATTTTTTCTCCTTGGGGTAGGCATCAGCTAGGGTTTCAAACACAGCTGAAATCTCGGTTGGGTGGTGCGCATAATCGTCGATTAAGATATGCTTTGGCGAATCCAACAATAATTGAAGACGACGCTCAACACCTTTAAAAGTTCCCAGAGCCGTTGCCAGCGCTTTTTCATCTATGCCGTATTGACTCGCTAGGGCAAAAGCAGCGAGGGCATTGGACAAATTATGCAATCCCAGCTGACTAAAATAAACGCCTTCAAAGCTGTTCTTTGGGGTGTGCAAGTCAAAGCGATAGCCAAAACCTTCCGCTTGTAATTGTGTTACATGATAATCGGCAGTTTCTTTGATGCTATAGGTAAGGCCCGGGAATGGAATGCTTTTTTCTACAATTCCCACTTGTTTTATCTGGCCAAAAAAGCTTTTGTAGGCCGATTCCACCTCGACTGCAGAGCCGTAAATATCCAAATGGTCGGGGTCTATGGAGGTAATACAAGCTAGTTGCGGGTGCAATTGTAAAAAAGAGCGATCGAATTCATCGGCCTCCACGAGTACAGCATCCATGCCGGTAGAAATAAAATTCGATTGCGCAGCTTGTACCATACCCCCCACAAAAGCTGTGAAAGACTGTTCTGTTGCTGTAAACAAATGCGCCAATATAGCGGTAGTAGTAGTTTTACCATGGGTTCCCGCAACGGCCAAGGTGGGGACATCACGGGTGATTTCTCCCAAAAAAGCAGCGCGTTTTTGCAGGCTGTTCCCCTGGGCTTCAAAAAAACACTTTTGGGCATGGGAAGCGGGAATTGCTGGGGTGAAAATCACCTTAGTGGTTTCCGCTTCAAAGCCCTCAGGAATGTGTTCCACTTCCTCATTATAGGTAATGAGTACACCCGCATCTTCCAAGGCTTTGGTCAAGGGTGTGCGCGTTTTATCGTATCCTGCAACCAGCGCGCCTTTGTTCAATAGAAAACGAGCAATCGACGACATGCCTATTCCACCAATTCCAATAAAGTAATAAGCGGTTTTATTCATTTCCTTGATTTAGGTTCTCGATACAGTTTACAATGGCCACAGTAGCGGTTGGCTTTGCCAATTTTTTCATGTTTTCACTTAAACTTTTTTGACGCTCCTCATCATTCAATAAATTAGTAAAACTGGCTTCAAACGCATCAGCGAGATTTTTCTCTTCCACCAAAACAGCAGCATCTTCTTTGACCAAAGCATTGGCATTGTGAAACTGATGGTTTTCTGCTACATTGGGAGAAGGAATAAATAGGGTAGGTTTCCCCACCAAGCACAATTCCGATATACTGGAAGCTCCAGCTCTTGATATGATGATATCAGCTGCCGCGTACAATAGATGCATTTCCGTAATGAAGGCGTGTACTTTTACATTTTCACTGTTTAAATCTTTGTACCGCTCATAATACAAACGCCCACATTGCCACAGCAATTGAATTCCTTGCGATTCAAAAAAAGGCAATTGCGCAGCAATCAATTCATTGATTTTTTGCGCCCCCAAACTTCCCCCAATAATCACCAAGGTTTTCTTGTTTGTTGCCAAATCAAAATGATGCAGGGCAGTCGTCTTTTCAATGCTTTTATCCAATAGATTTTGCCGAACCGGGTTGCCTGTAAAATGTATTTTTTGGGCAGGGAAATAGCGCTCCATACCCGCATAAGCCACAGCGATGGCGTTGGTGTTTTTTGAAAGCAGTTTATTGGTAATCCCAGGGTAGGAATTCTGTTCTTGAATGAGGGTTTTACTCCCCAGCAAACGTCCCACAAAAAGCATGGGTCCACTTGCAAAACCACCAGTACCGATTAAAACATTAGGGCGATAGCGCAACCAAAGAACAAAAGCCTGAAACAAACTCACGGCTAGTTTAATTGGAAACAATACATTCCGCCAAAGTTGTGCTCGCTGTAAACCGGAAATCCAAATCCCATGGATGCGGTACCCCGCTTGGGGCACTTTCTCCATTTCCATTTTTCCATAGGCCCCCACAAAAACGATTTTTGCTTCGGGCTGTTTGGCTTTAATCGCATCGGCAATGGCAATGGCAGGATAAATATGTCCGCCCGTTCCTCCGCCAGAAATGATGTATTTAGATGGTTTCACTTAAAACAGCTAATGGGTTGTCTTCGTTAATTTCTTTTTCTTCTGCTTCGCTTTGAGCCACACTAATGGAGAGAATTACGCCAAAGGCAATACAGGTCATCCACGCAGCCGTTCCCCCACTACTAATCATGGGTAAGGTTTGCCCCGTTACTGGAAACACATTGAGCGCTACCCCCATATTGATAAAGGCCTGTACAATGACGGGTAGGCCTACGCCCATAACCAAAAGCTTCCCATACACAGTGGTGGCTTTGTGCGCAATGACCATAATTCTAAATAAGATTAGAAGGTATAAAAGGATAATTACTACACCTCCTGCTGCACCAAACTCTTCTACAATAATGGCGTAAATAAAATCGGAACTACTTTGAGGTAAAAAGTTTTTCATGACACTCTTCCCCACCCCTAGGCCGGTTAATCCACCGGTGGCAATAGCAATCTTTGCGCGCTCCACTTGATAGTTCCCCGAACTGCCTTCCTCGGGAGCAGTAAAATTCTCTATCCTACTCATCCAAGTATCAATACGGTTGGGCATGGCTTCTGGAAAAGCTTTAGCCGCCAAAACAAATAGCAAAAAAGCGGCTAAAGCCATCCCCACAATAAGCAACAAATGCTTGAAAGGGTACGCCCCTAAAAAGCAAAGCAACAAGACCATAACAAAGACAATAACAGCCGTAGAAAGGTTGGCGGGTAAAATGAGGGCTAATACAATTCCTACTGGGGTCCACAAGGGCAATAAGGTTTCGGAAAAACGGAGTTGAGCTGCTTTGGTTTTATCCAAATAGTGCGCGACATACATCATCAAAACCAAAGAGGCCAAGGTAGACGTTTGAAATCCTATCCCCACAAAAGGAATACGAATCCAACGGCTGGCATTCGCTCCCCCAATAGTATTTCCTTGTGAGACGGTATAAATCAATAGTATCACCACCACGGGTAGCAATAAAATTGAAATCCCTTTAAAGTACTGAAAGGGAATACGATGAATCCCAATCATGATTACAAAGCCCATAACAAGAATGAACATATGCTTAAACAAGTGTTGCCATGGCGTTCCATTTCCCACTACATAACTTAAGTTGGAACTAGCACTGAACACTGGAAAAAACGAGAAGATGGCCAGGAGAGCTAAAATCCCCCACAGAACCAAATCACCTTGTATGAGTTTATTTTTCATTTTAATTAAAGTGAACGAACAGCTTCTTTGAATTGGGTGCCGCGGTCTTCATAATTGTCAAAGAGGTCAAAACTTGCACAAGCCGGTGAAAGCAAGACATATTCTTTTTTATTGGCCAATCGATGTGCCATGCGCACTGCTTCGCGCATAGACTGGGTTTCTGCCATAACATCAACCACCGGTGAGAAGGTCTCGATTAATTTTTCGTTGTCCACACCCAAGCAAATAATCGCCTTTACTTTCTCGTGCACCAAGGGCATCAAGGAAGCGTAATCATTGCCTTTATCGACTCCTCCAACAATCCAAACAGTTTTGCCCATCATGCTTTCGAGTGCATAGAAAGTCGCATTGACGTTGGTCGCTTTCGAATCGTTAATGTAGGTGCGGTTTTGAATCTTAAGCACGTGCTCAAGACGGTGTTCAACACCAGAAAAACTCAAAAGGCTATTGCGAATAGAATCTTTACTGATTTCTAAAAGGCTAGCCACTGAGGCAGCTGCCATAGCGTTGAGTAAATTGTGTCGCCCCTGTAAAGGGAATTTAGTTGTGTGAATCATAGTAGTGGTTGTATTTGTGTTTATGCTTAAATGTTCATTTTCCATTGTGGTTCCCTTTTGTGCGGCCTCGGAAAAACCGAAAGGGATTTTTTTTGCGCGGGTTGCGCTTTCCTCAATTGCTTGCGTCAAGACCTCATCGTCGATATTGAACAACAAGAATTGATCTTCCGT
>WTJP01000006.1 GCA_011526275.1 Candidatus Arcticimaribacter sp.
GGGGTATTCGGTTCTTTTGCAGGAATTGGTATTGGCATTTATTTGTTGCGTTTAAAAAAGAAAAAATGAAACTTCAACCGCTGCTTTGCTCCCTCCTTTTTGCCTTTGTTGGTTGTCAAGAGCCTCCAACAGCAGCGACCATTTTAAAGCGGTCGATTCAAGCCCACGGTTTCGATCAAAGTATAGACACCCTTTCTTACTTTAAAACCACTCGATTGTTTTATCCTGATGGCTCCCTTGAAAAAGAGATTTCTCAAACCCACTCCATTCAATGGCGCCCTTTTGAATACCGTATAAAAGACGAAAAACAACAGCTCATTCGGAAAGGAAATTCCATTTTTAAGCAAATCGACAACCTTACAATTGAGGGCAAACAAGAGCTTGAAGCGGCCAAAAGTGCGTTGAATGCGGCTTACTTTGTCTTTTGGCAGCCGGCGAAACTTCTAGATAAAAAAGCAGTACTTACCTATAAAGGGAAGAAAAAATTACAGGGTAAAAAACAAGTAGACGTACTCGAAGTAGCCTATCCTGAAAGCAGTTCAACCGACCGTTGGGAATTTTACTTTGACCCGTCGAACTATTTAAACCTTGGGTATAGTGTGCAACACAACGGACGGTGGAGTTTGATTTTAAACGATGAATTTCACGACCAACACCGCCCCATTTTAGTGAAAAAACGCCGCAGCTTTTTTGTGGATAGTTTGGCACAAACGACCGTTTTACGTGCCGCCTACAGCTATGACCTACTCCCCTAAATCTTCGGTACGCAGTTCTTGAATGTACTGTGTCAACAAGGCTAAACCTTCTTTATGCACTACCGAACGTCCGATCTCTGGCATGCGAATAGCGGGGTCATTGCTCCCCACCCGATAAATAAAAATAGAAGCTTCTGGCTTCCCTGGAACGATGTCGTATTGAAAATCGCCCGAACCTTTCCCCGCAGCGATAGGAGGTTTATACACACCACGTCGGCGCGCATTGCTTTGATGATACTCCAAATAAAGTCCTGAATTTTTAGCACTCCCTTGTGCCGAATGACAATGAGCGCAATTGGCATCCAAATAGGCTTTGGCCCGCTCTTCCACACTTGCGGTCAAAACGGCATCCCAAACAGGAAGTGCTTCATAGGCTGCAGCACTAGTAAAGCCATTGAATAGTCCTTCTTGATGAAAGTAGTCGAGTTGATTGATCGCAGTGGCTACCCCTTCATATTGACGGTTGAGTTGTGCAGCGGTTACCCCTATGGGGGAAATCTCATTGTCGCGACTATGACAGTTTTTGCATTGGTTTAAATTGGGGACTTGATAAACCAAACGGTGGTTTTCCCCTGCCTTATCTTTCCAAGCAAGGTCTATTTTTGCCCCAACATAATTGAGCATTGCCTCATTTTGTTCCTCATTCCACAAGTAATTGAGCGGTTTCCACCCTGTTTTTTCTTTGAGGAGTAAACGGGTTTCCAATATTCTTCGCTTAGAGGCCTCCAACTTTTCATCAACGGGGTAATAAAAGTTTTTGATTAAAACAGTGCCTTCTTCAAAACGCAACGGACCTTGCTGTGGTAGGTCCATTTTCTTTCCTTGAGGCAGGTAAATAAAACGGGCTTTTTCGGCATAATTCGAAAACAGAGGCGTGTTTATGGTATAGGAATACACCCTAGCTGCAGGAAGGAGCGCAGCCAAATCGCCTTTAAAAAATCCATAGTCTGACAGTCGTTGTGGGTCGTTCGTTTCAACTTGCTTTTTGATTAGCGTAGCAGACCCTTTCCGCGCCTTGGGCGCTTTGTTCTTTTCTTGCGAATCGGAACAAGAAAAAAAGACCATACTCAACACCAACAATCCCCTAAAAAGCTGCTTCATTCTGCGTTCTTTCTCCTTAATTTAAAAGACAATCGAAAGGGCTTTGATCATTGGTCATGCCTTCGAAATCGTGTGCAGCATCGAGATACACAAATTGTGCAGCCCCGTTGTTTTGCATGCAAAGCTTGTGCTCATCGTCTTGCAAAGACCCCCCTGGCGCAAAAATCCCATCGTAAGCAATATCAGGGATTTTTCCACTGTTTTTATACATCCACAAATAACCAAAGTCGTTGGTAAAGGTGGGCAACCAAAAACGATTGGAAAATTGGTTATCATGTAAGGCAACTCTTCCTGGATATGGATTATAGGCCTCGTCTTGTTTATAATCGGCTGAAATGGGACGTAATCCACGCGCCTCGGCTGCTGTGTCTAGTTCTTGACTCGCCTCAGCGTCGCGATCGGCGGCAAAAATCTCATAGCTCACCACACAAAGATTAACGGTCTTGTGGTCGGCAACAGTATTGTTGTAAAACGCCACATCTTTGGTCGCCATAATCACTACTCCAGCACCTTTGGGTACTGCACTCACGATAGAGCCCTTTACAGCAAAATTGGTGAGGTTGTTGTTGTAAATATTGTTGTTGTACGCCTTCACATTTCCTCCGTAGAGCGTCAATTCTGGCAAATTAAAAATCAACAGTCCACTGGTGTTTTCAAAAGCCTCATTCCCATAAATTTCCACATTGGTCGAGTTTTCACTTTCAATACCTGCCACATTGTAAAAGGCTTTGTTGTTGCGAATAATGACCTTGTCGGACTGACCCACATAGATTCCAGCATCGGATGAACCTATGGCTTCACATTCTTCTATTAAGACATTGGTACTCAAAACAGGATAAAGTGCATAAGCTCCGTTTTCCACCGACACTTCCCCCGTCCAAGCGGAACGAATTCTTCGCATGACCACGCTGTCGGAATCACTGATTTTGAGATTATCTCCCACCGCATCTTCAATGGCAAAATCTTCTAGGGTGATGTTTTTTGAATTGGTGATTTTGATCCCTTCGGCGCCTGAGGTTTGGCCTTTAAAGGATAAAACCGTTTTATCCATGCCCTGTCCTTTGATGGTCAAATGGGTTTTACTGTCGAGACTAAGCGATTGAGAAAATAAAAAGTGCCCCTCGGGAAGTTCTATGGTTGAACTGTCTTTGGCCAGTATAAATTGCTCGACCAATTCATCTTCCAAATCGATATAATCACGTGCTGGTGTATAAGCGGGAAGTTGCTCTTTATTCCAAAAATAAACTGCTGTAATTAACACGACTAAAAGCAGCAAAAAGGATCTTTTTTTCATTCCAAAACGTTTAATTCAAGCTATAAGGTACACAATTTCAATCAACTGCCCTTTTTCACCCCCTTATCCAACATCTTATCCCTTATTCATTGTAGCAAAGTAGCAGTAGAATAATCTGCTGAACTGAATCTAGGCATGCTTTCACCTGAACAATATGCGTGATTTATGTTGATATAATAATTTCTTATCGTTTCTTTTTGCGATGTGATAATTTAATGGGTACATTTTTAAAAATTTGACAATATCATGGAACAGAGTAAATGCCCATTCCACGGTTCGACCACAACGCCGAACCTAGGAACACAAAACAAAGATTGGTGGCCCAATCAACTGAATTTAGATATTTTGCGTCAACACGACCGAAAGAGCAATCCGCTTCCTGAATTGAACTACAAAGAGGAAGTTAAAAAGCTAGACCTCGATGCCGTAAAAGAAGACTTGAAGGAAGTGCTGACCAACAGTCAAGACTGGTGGCCGGCTGATTACGGTCATTATGGACCTTTCTTTATCCGAATGACCTGGCATGCTGCAGGAACCTACCGTACAGGTGACGGAAGAGGAGGTGCAGGAACTGGAGCGCAACGCTTTGCACCACTCAATTCATGGCCCGACAATGGCAACCTCGATAAAGCACGCCGCCTTTTATGGCCTATAAAAGAAAAATATGGAAATCGACTCTCTTGGGCCGATCTCTTGGTTCTTGCTGGGAACGTAGCCATTGAAGATATGGGAGGACCCAATCATGGAACAGTTATGGGACGTGAAGACATTTGGCATCCTGAGAAAGATATTTATTGGGGAGCAGAAGACGAGTGGCTGGGAGACAAGCGTTACGGAGATAGCCGTCAATCGTTAGAAAACCCATTAGCAGCAGTCCAAATGGGCCTTATCTATGTGAACCCAGAAGGGCCTAATGGACAGCCCGATCCTGCCCTATCTGCTCAAGATGTTCGCGAAACCTTTAAACGCATGGCCATGAACGATGAAGAAACTGTAGCGCTTACTGCTGGAGGGCACACCTTTGGAAAAGCCCACGGAGCAGGCGATGCCGCTTTGGTTGGTGCTGAACCTGAAGGAACAGCCATCGAAGCCATGGGATTGGGTTGGATGAGTCGCCACGCTTCTGGGAAAGGGGTCGATACCATTACCAGTGGAATTGAAGGGCCATGGACCACCAATCCTACTCAATGGGATATGGGCTATTTGGATCTCTTATTAAAATACGAATGGGAATGTAAGAAAAGTCCAGCGGGAGCATGGCAATGGCACCCTATCAACTGTGCTGAAGAAGACCTAGTGCCTGAAGTTGACGGGAGCGACAAAAAAGTCTTACCCATGATGACCACCGCCGATATGTCGCTTAAAACCGATCCGGCTTATCGTGAAATTTGTGAGCGCTTTTACAACAACCCTGATGAATTTGGCGAAGCTTTTGCCAAAGCTTGGTTTAAATTGTTGCATCGCGATATGGGGCCAAAAAGCAACTATGTTACAGGCGACTACAAAGATGTAGAATACATCTGGCAAGACCCAACACCCAAGGGTGAAGCAATGAGTGCGGAAAAAGAAAAAGCCGTACGTTCTGCCCTAGAAAGCGCAGGGCTGAGCAGTGCAAAATTGGTGGAAACGGCTTGGGCGAGCGCAAGCACCTATCGCGATTCCGATAAACGCGGTGGAGCAAACGGAGCACGTCTTCGCCTAGCACCTCAAAAAGATTGGGCCGTGAACCACCCAAAAGAACTACAGGGAGTTTTAAGCATTTATGAAAATATAGCCGAGCAACACCAAGTGAGTATCGCCGACGTAATTGTATTGGGGGGTGCCGTGGGTATCGAAATGGCAAGTGGCCAGAACGTTCCAACGACTACTGGTCGTGGAGATGCTTTGCAAGAGGCGACTGATGTAGCTTCTTTCGATCTCTTACAACCCAAAGCTTGTGGCTTTAGAAATTACTGCGAAAAAGAATTTGCAGTGAGCCCAGAGGAAATACTCTTGGACAAAGCACAATTGCTCGACCTAACCCCTGCGGAGCTCACTGTTTTGGTAGGTGGGATGCGCGCTATGGGAATTTCCTATTCGGGAGATGGCGTTTGGACCGATGGAAAGTTAAACAACCAATGGTTTAAAACCCTCTTGTCCATGGAGGTAGCTTGGGCCCCCACAGGCTACAACAGCTATGTGGCGCGAGACCGAAAAACTGGAGAAAAAGTAAGAACAGCTTCGCGCACCGACTTGGTGTTTGGGTCTAACTCTGAATTACGCGCCATCGCTGAAGTCTATGCCCAAGATGACAATAATGGGAAATTTATCGCCGATTTCATTCAAGCCTGGAATAAGGTTATGAACGCCGATCGTTTTGATCTCTAATTAAAATGGCCAAGGGTACTACCCTTGGCCATTAAATTTTTGTTGTAATGATTTGTGCTTATGTGGCCAAGCCACTCCGAGAAACCAGAGGACTGATTTTAAACAGAAAAAAAGTCACACACCTAACCGACCTACTCAAAGGTAAATTAGGATACCCTCCATTTGTGTGTAACACCCAAAGAGGGCTCTATGTGTTTTGTGATCGGTTGGATTGTGAGGAAAATATAAAAGCAGTAACTGAAACCTTTGTTCGTGAACATGCCAATGAGGAGCTTCAATTCCTAACGCCCTACGCTTCATCTTCCTATTTTTACAAAGAGATAGCAGCCGTTTTAAATGATGAAAGTGCTAGTGCTTTTGCATGGAAAAATTTTATGAGTAGCTTCTTGGTACAACTCGACCCATTCTATGGGGAATTAAAATCGGTTCACAGTTTATTTAAAGATTTTGTAGCGGCTGTGAAAACCCTGGGGAACGAACAGCAACTCCTCTATTTGAAACGAAAAATGAATGTACTTCGGCAACGGGTAGAGCTAAATGGGCTCATCGAATTGGAAGACTAAGTGCTCTACCAATACACTTCCTCAAAATTCCTTTTCCCTTAGAAATTTTTACAAAAAGTGCTACTTGCCCCATGTAGATTCTCTCCATTTTAATGTTAACTTGAACCTTAAATCATAAAAAATGACGCAAATAGGTTTAGTCTTGTGTATTTTGACTTTTGCTTTGGCATTAATCTTTGGAAGGATTGAAAAGTTAAAACCCTTCTCTTTTTCATTTTATGTTTTAGCAGCAGTTTGCTTAGCATTACAATTTCCAACCGCCATTTTGATATGGGGTGACTTTGAAACCAAGAATTTAATTGTTCCTCTCTTGCAAATTATCATGTTTGGCATGGGAACAACCATGGGACTTAAAGATTTCCAAGGGGTGATTAAAATGCCCAAAGGCGTCTTTGTTGGACTTTTGTGCCAATTTAGTATCATGCCCTTGGTGGGTTATGGATTAAGTGTATTTTTTGACTTTCCACCGGAAATCGCGGCTGGGATTATTTTGATTGGCTCATGTCCGGGTGGACTCGCTTCCAATGTGATGGCTTATTTGGCGAAAGCAAACGTTGCATTGTCAATAAGCTTAACCACCATTGCAACACTTTTGGCCCCCCTCATTACCCCTGCTTTAATGCAATTTTTTGCTGGAACCTTAATTCCTATTGACACTTGGGCGATGATGATTAGTATTCTAAAAATGGTCATTCTCCCCGTAATATTGGGATTAATTTTTAATCAACTCCTCAAAAAACGCGCAAGTCATTTGCTTGCTTTTTTACCGCAAGTCTCCATGATTGCCATCATAGTCATCATTATGATCATCACAGCAAATGGGAGAGATGCATTACTCACTGTTGGCCTTTCGCTCTTTTGTGCTGCAATAATGCACAATGCAGCAGGTTATCTCTTCGGGTACTGGGGCTGTAAACTTCTGCAACTTCCTGAAAAAGATTGCCGGACAATAGCCTTTGAAGTGGGCATGCAAAATGGTGGGTTGGCTTCTGGAATTGCTGTTCAAATGGGACAAGTTGCGACCTTAGGCTTGGCTCCAGCTATTTTTGGCCCTTGGATGAATATTTCAGGATCCTCGCTTGCGCTTTGGTGGAAAGACA